>CAZCEE010000239.1:0-4239 GCA_964497165.1 uncultured Schumannella sp.
CCCGCGCCTGGATCGCGCAGGACCCCGACCCCGTCACCCGCGCCGAACTCGACGCCCTCGTCGCCAGAGCGGAAGCGGGAGAGGATGCCGCAGCCGCCGACCTGGCCGAGCGGTTCTCCGGCCGTCTCGAGTTCGGTACCGCCGGCCTCCGCGGCGAACTCGGCGCGGGCCCGATGCGCATGAATCGCGTGCTCGTCGCCCAGGCCGCCGCCGGGCTCGCCGCCTACCTGCTCGCGCGGGAGCCGCATCCGACGGCCGTCATCGGCTACGACGGGCGCCACAACTCGGCCGTCTTCGCCCGGGACAGTGCGGCGATCCTCGCGGGAGCGGGCGTACAGGCGACGATTCTGCCGCGGCCCCTGCCGACCCCAGTGCTGGCATTCGCCGTGCGCGAGCTGCGCGCGAGCGCCGGCATCATGGTCACCGCGAGCCACAACCCGGCCCACGACAACGGCTACAAGGTGTACCTCGGCGGAGGCGACGGCGGGTCTCAGATCGTCGCGCCGGCCGACGGTGAGATCGCCGCCGAGATCGTTCGCGCAGCGACCGTGACCTACGCCCAGCACCCCACCTCGACCGACGTCCACACGGCGGACGAGTCGCTCATCGACGAGTACGTGCGTCGTACCGCCGACCACGCGGGCGAGCCCCGGCCGCTGCGCTACGTCTACACGGCGATGCACGGGGTGGGGCGGGAGGTCGCCGAGAAGGTCTTCGCCGAGGCGGGCTTCGCCGCCCCGATCGTTGTCGCGGCGCAGGGCGATCCCGATCCGGACTTCCCGACCGTCGCATTCCCCAACCCGGAGGAACCCGGCGCGATGGATCTCGCCTTCGCGGCCGCCCGCGAGACCGACGCCGATCTGGTGATCGCAAACGACCCGGATGCCGACCGCGTCGCCGTCGGAATGCCCGACGCGGATGCCGACGGCGGCTGGCGGCGGCTCACCGGCAACGAGGTCGGCTGGCTTCTCGGCTGGCGCGCCGCACGGGAGCACGACGAAGGCACGCTGGCCTGCTCGCTCGTCAGCTCCCCCGCCCTGCGCGAGGTCGCGCGCGTGCAGGGCCTGGACTTCGTCGAGACCCTCACCGGCTTCAAATGGATCTCCCGCGTGCCCGGGCTGATCTACGGCTACGAGGAGGCTCTCGGCTATCTCGTCGACCCCGACAAGGTGCGCGACAAGGACGGCATCTCGGCCGCCGTCGCGGTGCTCTCGCTGTTCTCCGAACTGCGGGCGGCGGGCGAAACCCTGGAGTCGCACCTCGATCACTTCGCCACCTCGTTCGGGGCGTTCGCCTCGGCGCAGATCTCGATTCGGGTCGCCGATCTCGCCGAGATCCCACGCGCGATGGCCCGCCTGCGCGCCGCGCCACCGACCGAGGTCGGCGGCATCCCGGTCGACGGCGTCGACGACTACCTGCTCGGGGTCGACGGCTTCCCGGCCAACGACATCCTGCGCCTGCGTCTTGCGGGTGGTGCGCGGGTGATCGTGCGCCCGAGCGGCACCGAGCCCAAGCTCAAGTGCTACCTCGACGCGTCATCCCGCGAGGGGTCGGCGGCCGAGCGTCGCGCCGCCGCCGCCGCGACCGTTGCAACTCTCGAAGCCGGGATGCGGCAGCTGCTTTCCCCCGCGGGTTGAGTGCCTGCCGCAGCGCGGCGTATCGAAACCCGGCTATGCCCGGCCGAAGCCCGTCACGATGCGCTCGATGAGCTCTTCGCGATCTTCGAGGGGCAGGAACGCCGCCTCGGCCGCGTTCACCATGAACTGTTCGACATCGTCGGCGTCGTAGCCGAAGGCGTCGACGAGCAGCGCGATCTCGCGGGTCAGCGTCGTGCCGCTCATCAGCCGGTTGTCGGTGTTGACGGTGACCCGGAAGCCGAGCTGGTAGAGCACGTCGAACGGATGCCCGGTCATCCCCGGACCCCAGGCGGTGAACGCCGCGGTCTGCAGGTTCGACGAGGGGCTCGTCTCGAGCGGGATGCCGCGGTCTTTGATCCACTGGGCGAGGCGGCCGAGGGTGACGTAACTCGCCTCGTCGTCGCCCTCCTCCAGTTCGATGTCGTCGGCGATGCAGACGCCGTGGCCGATGCGCAGGGCGTGCCCGTCGACGAGGGCGCTGCGGATGCTTTCCAGCCCGTCCGCTTCGCCGGCATGCACCGTCACCGGGAAGCTTTCGCGGGCGAGCAGGTCGAAGGCGTCGGCGAATCGCGACGGCGGGAAGCCCTTCTCGGGTCCGGCGATGTCGAAGCCGTTGGCTCCGGCGTCGCGGTGCCGCAGTGCGAGTTCGGCGATCTCCATCCCGCGGTCGTTCTGCCGCATCGCCGAGATGAGCTGCCCGGCGCGGATCCAGCCGCCAGCGGCCTCGATGGCGTCGATCGCCTCATCGATTCCGGCCTGCACGGCCTCGACCGCCTGGTCGAGCGTGAGCCCCTGCTGCTGGTGCTGTTCGGGTGCCCAGCGGAGTTCGCCGTAGATCACGCCATCCTTCGCAAGGTCTTCGACGAACTCCCGGGCGATGCGCGTGAGGTTCTCGGCGGTCTGCATCACGGCGATCGTGATGTCGAAGGTCTTCAGGTACTCGACGAGTTCGCCGCTCGAGCACGATTCGAGGAACCACGCTTCGAGGGCATCCGCCGTATCGGCCGGTAGCTCGACCCCCGCGGTCGGTGCCAGATCGATGATCGTCTGCGCCCGCAGCCCGCCGTCGAGGTGGTCGTGCAGCGAGATCTTCGGCAGCTTGCCCAACGGAACCCGACTACCCGGAAGGATGCGCTCAGCGTCAGTCACTCGTTCAGCCTAGGCGCGCGAAGTGCCCATTTCGGCCGCAACTGGAACGGATGACGCGGCAGAAATCGGCACTTCGCGAGTCTCGGGGTCAGTCGACGCGACCGGCGATCAGGGGGCCGCCGTCGTCGATCGGGGAACCGGGGTCGCCGATCGCCCAGGCACCCTCGAGGGCTTCGAACGCGCGGGCGAAGCGGGCGGGCTCGTCGGCGGAGAGGGTGAAGAGCGGCTGCCCCTTCGTGACGGTATCGCCGGGCTTCGCGTGCAGGTCGATGCCGGCGGCGTGCTGCACGGGGTCCTCCTTGCGAGCGCGGCCGGCACCGAGCCGCCAGGCCGCGATCCCGAACGGCAGCGCCTCCTGCTTCACGAGCACCCCGTCACGATCAGCAACCACCACGGAGGTCTCGCGGGCGACCGGGAGCGCCGCATCCGGGTCGCCGCCCTGCGCCGTGATCATCGCTCGCCAGGAGTCCATCGCGCGGCCGTTCTTCAACGCCGATTCGACGTCGGCGTCGGGCAGCCCGGCGAGCGCGAGCATCTCGCGAGCAAGAGCGACGGTGAGCTCGACGACATCCGCCGGCCCTCCCCCGTCGAGCACCTCGACAGATTCGCGCACCTCGTTGGCGTTGCCGATCGCGAGCCCGAGCGGCACGTGCATGTTGGTCAGCAGGGCCACCGTTCGGGTGCCCGCGTCGTTGCCGAGGCGCACCATCACCTCGGCCAGTTCCCGTGAACGCGCCGGGTCCTGCATGAACGCACCCGACCCGTGCTTGACGTCGAGGACGAGGGATGCCGTCCCCTCGGCGATCTTCTTGCTCATGATCGAGGAGGCGATGAGCGGGATCGCCTCGACGGTGCCGGTGATGTCGCGCAGCGCGTACAGCTTCCCGTCGGCGGGTGCGAGCCCGGCTCCGGCCGCGCAGACGACGGCCCCGACCTCCTCGAGCTGCCGCATGAACTCGTCATTCGACAGCTTGGCGCGCCAACCCGGGATGCTCTCCAACTTGTCGAGCGTGCCGCCGGTGTGGCCGAGACCCCGGCCGGAGAGCTGCGGAACAGCGACCCCGAAGGATGCCACGAGCGGCGCGAGCGGAAGGGTGATCTTGTCGCCGACACCACCCGTCGAGTGCTTGTCGGTCGTCGGCTTCGACAGCCCCGAGAAGTCGAGGGTCTCGCCGGTCGCGATCATCGCGAGCGTGAGGTCTTTGATCTCTTGCGGCTCCATGCCGTTGAGGAAGATCGCCATCGTCATCGCCGACATCTGCTCGTCGGCGACGTAGCCACGGGTGTAGGCGTCGACGAGCCAGGTGATCTGCTCCGTGGAGAGGATGCCGCCATCGCGCTTGCTCTTGATCAGGTCGACGGCGTCGAAGGCCTCAACCACCTGCGTACTCCTCCAGCTGGCGGGGGCCGAACGCGTCGGGCAGCACCTCGTCGATCGTCTTGATGCCCGACA
>CAZCEE010000240.1:0-4236 GCA_964497165.1 uncultured Schumannella sp.
GACGCGAGCAGCGCTCCGAGCATCGTCGTCTTGCCGCTTTGGGTGGCGCCGGAGACGAGGATGTTGAGCCCCGCCCACACGGCGGCGTGCAGAAACTCGGCGGCCTGCGCGCTGAGCGAGCCGAGGCGCACGAGTTCGCGCAGATCGCGCATCCCGGAACGGAACTTGCGGATGTTGACCGCCCAGTGCGCCCGCGTGATGTCGGGGATCGCGACGTGCAGCCGCGACCCGTCGGGGAGCGAGGCGTCGACAAAAGGGGAGCTCAGATCGACCCGGCGGCCGGTGGAGCGCAGCATCCGCTCGACGAGGTCGCGCACGTCGGCTTCGGTGAGGTCGAGCTGGATGCGCTCCGAAACGCCGTCGCGGGCGATGAAGATGCGGTCGGGGGCGTTGATCCACACCTCCTCCACCGTCGGGTCATCGAGGAGGGGCTGCAGCGGCCCGAGTCCAGTGACGGCGGCGATGATCCTTCGGGCGGCCGCCTGCTCGTCGCCGATGAGAGGGGCAGAACCGCCGAGAGCCCGCTCCGAGTAGCTGCGCAGCTCCTCGCGCACGAAGCGGTCGGCGAGGTCGGAGTTCGCGGCGAGGTCGACGCCCTCCCGCCGCACGCGCTCGCGCACCCGGTGGGTGATGAGGTCGACGGCTGCGCTCACCCCGCCATTGTGCGAAGCCGACGCCGATCAGTGCGCGTGTTCTCCACAGGCCGGCAGCCGGAGCGCCAGCCACCAGCTACGGGTCGCCGGCCATGAGTCAGACCCGACGAGTACCCTGAGAGCATGGTCGACCCGACGCTCCTCGCCCAGGCGAAGCAGCTGACCCCCGCGGATCGCCTGGAGTTGATCGGCGAGCTGTGGCAGACCCTCGACCACGATGAGCTGCCTGTCAGTGATGCCGATCGAGATCTGCTCGACGATCGTCGTCGCGACCTCGCTGCCAACCCGGATTCGGGCCGCTCCTGGGAAGAAGTCGACGCAGAGCTGCGACGCCGCCTTCCGTGAGCGCTCGTGTCGTCATCCGCCCCGCCGCGGAGCACGACATCGAGCACGCTCTCCGGTGGTACATGGATAACGCGCCCGAGCAGGCCGGGCGTCTGACGACGGATCTGCGCGAGACGATCAACCGCATCCGAGTGTCGCCGCGCCTGTTCCGCGTCGTCTACCGCGACATTCGCCGGGCAGCGCTTCGTCGATTTCCCTACCTGGTTTGGCTCGTCTACTTCGACGAAATCGACACCGTTCACATCTTGGCGGTCAGCCACCAACGACAAGACCCCGAGCGGATCCTCGACCTTGTCGGAGCTTCGTAGTCTGCTAACCTGACCAGAGTTGATTACGCATAAGCAACAGGAGGAGTGATGGCTGCGAAGACCGTCGGCATCGCCGTCGCGGACGACCTCCGCCCTGCGCTGGACGAGGTGGTCGAGCACTTCGGTCACGGCAACCGCAGTGAGTTCCTCCGGCTCGCGGTGCGTGACTATCAGGGTCGGCTCCGGCTCGAGCGGCTGCACGCGCTGCGCGAGGAGGCCCGGGCCGAGCGTGGGGGCCGGGTCTACTCCACCGACGACGTGCTGGACTTGATCCGCGACACCGCCGCGTCGTGATCGACCCGACGACGTCGGTCGTCTTCGATGTCAATGTCTATCTCGACTACATCCTCGGCGCGGACGGCTCCTGGCCGTTGCTGCCGGATGTTCCTCCGACGACGGACAACTCGGCGGGCGACGCCGTCTCCCTCGCGTTCGCGTCGCGGTTTCGCCTCTTCGCCTCGCCGCACATTCTGCGCAACATCGCTCGGGTCATGCGTGCCGTCGGACAGATCGAAGCCACCGTCGAGGGATTCGCCACCGCGGTCGTGGAGATCTGCGAGTTCTCCGGCGGCGCGGTGATCGAACCACGGCCCCGCGACCACGGCGTGGCTGACCACGAGGACAACCTGATCGCCGCTCTCGTGAAAGATCCCGCGGTCGACGCGCTGATCCTCGTCACCTCCGATTCCCCCCTGCTCGACCTCGGGCCGAACTGGAACGGGCGCCTCGTCATGCACCCTCGCGACTTCGTCCACCGAGTCGTCGCCCGCTAGCCCCGCTGCGAGGAAAGACCGAGAACTTCGGACGCATTGGGGCATCGCGTCGGCGCGTTTGCACCGACGCTGACGTTGTGAAGGTTGTCGAAGTGCGTCGAGGAAGAAACGGCACGTCAGCATGTGATGGAGCGGATGCGGTTTTCGTACACGCGCCCTGTTCGGCGTTCAGTCCGCCGTGTACCCGGGAGGCGGATCAATCGCCTCAAGTCGCATGACCTCGTTCCATCCATCGACTCCTGCGTCCCGCGCATTCAGATGGGGCTCTCGGAGCAGCCATCGAGAGTCCGCTCTTTCTGCAGGTCGCATTTCAGAATCGCCAACGCTCACACGGACGGGCAAGCTGTGACAGTGACCGACACCCGAGCGCCCGCGATCGTGTCGCTTGAGCGCTTGCGGGCCTCGCTCGCCGACCCGGGCCTCGAGATCCCGCTCGACGGAGCGGCCGAACGCCGCGAGGCGGCTGCGGCTGCCGTGCGGCAGATCGACGACTACATCCGCCCGCGCCTTGCCGACCTCGACGCGCCGCTGCTCGCGGTCGTCGGCGGGTCGACGGGGTCGGGTAAGTCGACGATCGTGAACGCCCTCGTCGGCACTCCCCTGACGCGCGTCGGAGTGATCCGGCCGACGACGCGGCAGCCGATCCTCGTGCATGCGCCGGCGGATGCCGGGTGGTTCGCGTCCGACCGCATCCTTCCTGGGCTCGCTCGGGTGCGCGGCACGATCAGCAGCCCCGGCACCCCCGCGTCGGCGGCCGGCGATTCGCCCGCGGCGTCGCGCATCCACGAACTCATGCTGCTCGCGCACGAGCGGGTGCCGGCGTCGCTCGCGATCATCGACGCGCCCGACATCGACTCCGTGGCTGAAGACAACCGCGCCCTCGCCGCGCAACTGCTCGCCGCCGCCGACCTGTGGGTGTTCGTCACCACCGCCAACCGGTACGCCGACGCGGTGCCGTGGAAACTGCTCGACGGCGCTGCCGCCCGGTCACTCACGGTCGCGGTGATCCTCAATCGTGTGCCGCCGGGAGCGGTCGATGACGTGCTTCCCGACCTCACCCAGATGCTCGCCGCCCGCAACCTGGCCGACGCGCCGGTGTTCGTGATCGAGGAGCAACCGCTCGATGACCTCGGGATGCTGCCGCCCTCCGCGGTCGCGGAACCCCTCACCTGGCTCACCGATATCGCTGGCGACCGGTCCGAACGCACCCGGATCGCCGCCCGCACCCTCGGCGGGGCGATCGAGGATCTCGACCGACGGGTGGCCGGCATCGCCGAAGCCCGCCAGGCACAACTCGACTGGATCGTCGGGGTCGAAGCGATGGCGGCCGCCGACTACCAGAGCGCCGTGGATGCCGTCGACGAAGCCACCCGCGACGGCGCGCTGCTGCGCGGTGAGGTGCTCGCCCGCTGGCAAGACTTCGTCGGAACCACCGACTTCTTTCGCAAAGTCGAGTCGTGGTTCTCGCGCGCCCGCGACAGCGTGACCGCGTGGGTGCTGGGCCAGCCGAGCCCGGTCGTCGACGTCGAAACCCAGATCGAGAGCGGCCTGCACGCCGTCATCGTCGACGAAGGCGGGCGCGCCGCGGCGGCGACTTGGGCGGGCCTGCAGCGCACCGTCGCGGGACGCGCGGTCGCCGAACGGCATCCCGCACTCGCGGCGCAGAGCGAGAAGTTCAGTGACTCGGCGGCCGCGATGATCCGGGAGTGGCAGGGCGCCCTGCTGCAACTCGTGCGCGACAACGCCGGCAACAAACGCATCAAGGCCCGCGTGCTCTCCGCCGGCCTCAACGTCATGACCGTCGCCCTGATGATCGTCGTGTTCGCCTCCACCGGCGGACTCACCGGCGGCGAGCTGCTGATCGCGGGCGGGTCGGCGGTACTCGGTCAGAAGTTGCTCGAAACGGTCTTTGGTGAGGATGCCGTACGCCGCCTCGCCGCGGAAGCTCGCCGCGACCTCCAGGAGCGCATGCAGAAGCTCTTCGACACCGAGCGCACCCGGGTGACCACAGCCCTCGAGTCGTTGCGCTTCGGCTCGGCGCCGGAGTCGCTGCGGCGGGAGTCGCGCGCGCTGCTCGACGACGTGCGGGCCGCCGCGGGATCCGTCTCGTGACGGTCTCGCTCGACGACCGCCTCGCCGCCCTGCGCACTCTGCGCA
>CAZCEE010000241.1:0-4217 GCA_964497165.1 uncultured Schumannella sp.
CGACGCGTGGTGCCGCCGGAAGCGGAATGTTGGCGCTCCGGTACGGCGTCATGGTCCTGAGTGTCGTCCACGGTTCCTCCTCGTGTCGCCGGTCGAGTACCGATGTCGGTGGTCGGTGATGGAATCATCCCGGCGATCGAAACAGTATCCGGTCGAGGTCGCTCCGACAAACATTTGTTCGAGTGTGTCGCCCGATTCGTTGAGAAATTGTGTCGAAGAGGTTGAACATACGTTCGATCGAAGGTATGTTCGGAACATAGATTCGCTTCCGGAACCCTCGGCCCGGCCGCCAGGGGTTCCGGAAGCGGGACCACCCCCGAGAAACGGGCTCAGGAGGACCAGATGACCGCAGTAGTGAGCTACCTTCCGACGCACCGTCTCGGCTCGGTTCCGACCGCCACGACGCCGCGACTGCGCCTCACGCGTCGCGGACGGGTCGTTTTCGCGACCCTCGCAGCCATCCCGCTCGTGATCGCTGGCCTGATGTTCGGACTCGGGGCGCAGGGAGCGGTGGCCACGCACGACACCGGTGGCGATTCGCTCACCTGGGTCACCGTCGACGGCGGGCAGTCTCTGTGGGATCTCGCTGCCGAGATCGCCCCGACCGAAGACCCGCGCGAGTTCGCTGCGCAGGTCGCTGCCTTCAACCAGCTCGACTCGACAGTGATCCAGCCCGGTCAGCAACTCGCGATCCCGCCGCGTTACACCGACTGAGCACCTCCTCATGGCTCAGTAGACTCGCGCGAGTGGTGTCCCTCTCCGACCTTCCGCTGCGCGATGACCTGCGGGGTATGACCCCGTACGGGGCACCGCAGGATGCTGTCCGCTACGCGTTGAACGTCAACGAGAACACGCACCCCATCCCGGAGGGGGTGGCACGAGACATCGTCGAGTCGCTCGCGCACGCCGTACTCGGCGCCAACCGCTATCCCGATCGCGAGTTCGCCGACCTGCGCGAGGCGTTCGCCGGTTACCTCGGCCACGACCTCGGCGCCGACCAGATCTGGGCGGCGAACGGGTCGAACGAGATCATCCAGCACGTTTTGCAGGCGTTCGGCGGCCCGGGGCGTCGCGTGCTCGGCTTCCCGCCCACCTACTCGATGCACCCGATCATCGCGGCGGGCACCGGCACCGAATGGGTGACGGCGGAACGGGATGCCGGATTCTCGATCTCGCCAGAGACGGCCGTCGCGGCGGTGGAGCGCACCGACCCCGACCTCGTCTTCCTGTGCGCGCCGAACAACCCGACCGGCACGCCGTTGGCGATCGAAACGATCGAGGCCGTGTACGCGGCGTCGCGCGGCATGGTGTTCGTCGACGAGGCCTACGCGGAGTTCATGCCCGACGAGGCGCCGAGCGCCCTCAGTCTGCTGCCGGGCCGCGAGCGACTCATCGTGTCGCGCACCATGAGCAAGGCGTTCGCGTTCGCGGGGGTGCGGGTCGGCTACCTCGCGGCCGACGCCGCCGTCACTGACGCGCTCCGCCTCGTGCGCCTGCCGTATCACCTCTCCGCCCTGACTCAGGCTGCGGCACTCGCGGCGCTGCGCCACGCGCCCGAGATGCTCGCCATGGTCGACGACATCCGGGGTCAGCGCGACCGGTTGCTGGACGAACTGCCGCTGCTCGGCTACCGGGCGCACGAGAGCCAGGCGAACTTCGTGCTGTTCGACGGGGTCGCCGACCCGGGAGCGACTTTCCGCGCGCTGCGTGAGCGCGACATCCTGATTCGGGATGTCGGTCTTCCCGGCGCCCTCCGGGTGACCGCGGGCACCGAAGAGGAGACGTCGTACTTCCTGGGTGCTCTTGCGAGCCTGGGGCAGGGCGGCGCTCACTAAGCTCGGGCCATGGCTTCCCGCACCGCGAGACTTTCGCGCCAGACGAGCGAGTCGTCGATCGAGCTCAGCCTCGACCTCGACGGCACGGGCACGTCGAGCATCGACACCACGGTGCCGTTCTTCGACCACCTGCTGACGGCGTTCAGCAAGCACTCGCTCGTCGACCTGACGGTGAAGGCGTCGGGGGACACCGACATCGACGTGCACCACACGGTCGAAGACACCGGCATCGTGCTCGGCCAGGCGATCAAACAGGCGCTCGGCGACAAGGCGGGCATCGGCCGGTACGGCGACGCCCTCGTGCCGCTCGACGAGGCGCTCGCCCAGGCGGTCGTGGATGTCTCCGGACGCCCGTACCTCGTGCACAGCGGTGAGCCGACCGGTTTCGCGCACCACCTCATCGGTGGCCACTTCACCGGCTCGATGGTGCGGCACGTCTTCGAGGCGATCGCGTTCAACGCCGCGCTCACGATGCACATCACCGTGATCACCGGCCGTGACCCGCACCACATTGCGGAAGCGGAATTCAAGGCGTTCGCGCGCGCGTTCCGCAAAGCTGTCGAGCCCGACCCGAGGGTGCGGGGCATCCCGTCGACGAAGGGCGCGCTGTAGCGATGGCGCCGAAAAAATCCGTAGTCGTGCTCGACTACGGTTCCGGCAACGTGCACTCGGCCGCGAAGGCGCTCGAGGCGGCCGGTGCCGATGTCGAGCTGACGGCCGACCGGCAGCGGGTGATGGATGCCGACGGCCTCGTGGTGCCCGGAGTCGGGGCGTTCGCCGCAGTGATGTCGGCACTGAACGCGGTGCGTGGTGGCGAACTCATCGAGCGTCGGCTCGCCGGTGGCCGCCCGGTGCTCGGGATCTGCGTGGGGATGCAAGTGCTCTTCGAGCGCGGCGTCGAACGCGGCGTCGACACCGAAGGCCTCGGCGAGTGGCCGGGCGTCGTCGACGAATTGCAGGCCCCCGTGCTGCCGCACATGGGCTGGAACACCGTCGAGGCGCCCCAGGATTCGGTGCTGTTCGACGGGATCCGCGACGAACGCTTCTACTTCGTGCACTCCTACGCCGCCCGCGAGTGGACCCTCGAGCCATATGGCGCGTTCGCACCACCGCGCGTCACCTGGGCCGATCACGGTGGTCGCTTCGTCGCCGCTGCGGAAAACGGCCCGCTGTCGGCGACTCAGTTCCACCCGGAGAAGTCGGGGGAGCCCGGCATCCGCCTGCTCTCCAACTGGATCCGCTCGTTGTGACGGCACGGTTGGCTGAAGCGAGTACGCTTTCGACCTTGTGACCGAGTTCAACTCCGCTCCCAAGCTCACCCTCCTTCCGGCTGTCGACGTCGCCGACGGCAAGGCCGTTCGGCTCACCCAGGGGGAGGCCGGCAGCGAGACCAGCTACGGCGACCCGGTCGAAGCCGCCGACAACTGGGCGAGTCAGGGTGCCGAGTGGATCCACCTCGTCGACTTGGATGCCGCGTTCGGCCGCGGCAACAACACCGGGGTCATCCGGAAGGTCATCAAGAACACCCCGCGCCGGGTCAACATCGAACTCTCCGGCGGCATCCGTGATGACGCAACTCTGGAGGCCGCCCTCGCAACGGGCGCCAAGCGCATCAACCTCGGCACCGCCGCGCTCGAGAACCCGGAGTGGGCCGCCCACGTCATCGCCGAGTACGGCGAGGCGATCGCCGTCGGCCTCGACGTGCGCGGCACGACCCTCGCGGCGCGCGGCTGGACCCAGGAGGGTGGCGACCTCTGGCACGTCATGGACCGCCTCGAGGAGGCCGGCTGCTCGCGCTACGTCGTCACCGACGTGACGAAAGACGGCACCCTCAAGGGACCCAACCTCGACCTGCTCGCCCAAGTCTGCGCCCGCACCGTGAAGCCGGTCATCGCATCGGGCGGCGTTGCCGACCTCGATGACATCGCCGAGTTGCGCGCGCTCGTTCCCCAGGGGCTTGAGGGCGCGATCGTCGGCAAGGCGCTCTACGCCGGCGCGTTCACGCTCGCCGAAGCACTCGACGTCGCGGGCGACTGAGTTTCCTCGTGGCTCACGCCGACTCCGCCGGCATCCCGTTCGACGGGCGCGCGTTCCACACGAACGCCTCGGCGGATGACGACGGCTCGGCGGATGCGCGGCTGATCGAAGCGGTGCTGCGGTTCCGCGCCCGCGAACTCGGGATGTCCGAGGTCGTCGAGGCGCTCGGCACGGCCCGGTTGCTCGTGCCGCTCGTCACCGATCGCGGCGACGAGGGAATCGGCGCGCACGGGCAGCTCGTCGACAAGACGCAAGAGCTCGCGCTCGTCACCGTCGCCGGGCCCGACGGGCGCACCGTGCTCCCGGTGTTCTCGTCGGTCGACACGATGCGCGGCTGGAATCCTG
>CAZCEE010000242.1:0-4199 GCA_964497165.1 uncultured Schumannella sp.
CCAGGTCGCCGAGCCGTACATCCCGTTGCGCGCCGAGCGGCACCTCGAGAAGGGTCGCGTCGTGATCTTCGGCGCCGGCGCCGGGCTGCCCTACTTCTCGACCGACACGGTGAGCGCGCAGCGTGCGCTCGAGATCGGTGCGGATGCGGTGCTCGTCGCCAAGAACGGGGTCGACGGCGTCTACGACGACGACCCGCGCACCAACCCGAAGGCGAAGAAGCTCGAAGAGATCTCCTACCAGGAGGCGCTCGTGCAGGGCCTCAAGGTCGTCGACTCGACGGCGTTCAGCCTCTGCATGGACAACGGGATGCCGATGGTCGTGTTCGGCATGGAGCCCGCGGGCAACATCACCAAGGCCCTCAAGGGCGACCGCCTCGGCACGCTCGTTCGTGCCTAGCCGCAGGGCGCCGTGACCGATCGGTACGGCGAGGATGTTCTCGCCGGAGACTGGCGTGCCGCGGGCCGTCGCGTCGCGCCCGAGGTGCCGGCAGAGCGCGACCT
This sequence comes from uncultured Schumannella sp., assembly GCA_964497165.1. Taxonomy (GTDB): domain Bacteria; phylum Actinomycetota; class Actinomycetes; order Actinomycetales; family Microbacteriaceae; genus Pseudolysinimonas_A. Next base: position 502 of record CAZCEE010000242.1, read on the forward strand.
CGTCGTCGAGCGCACTGACGGCTTCGTGGGGGCGGTCGTCCGGGTCGCGAAACAGACCGTCGAACTCGAGGACCGCAACGGCCGGGTGCGGGCCTTCCCGCTGGGTGCCGGCTTCCTCGTCGATGGCGAGCCCGTCATCCTCGTTCCGCCGCGGGCAGCACCCGCCCCGACGGCCCGCACCGCCTCCGGCAGTCGCGCGGTGCCACAACAGCGCGCTCGGGTCGCCCGTGCGAGCCGCATCTACGTGGAGGGCCGCCACGACGCCGAGCTGATCGAGAAGGTGTGGGGCGCCGACCTGCGGGTCGAGGGCGTCGTCGTGGAACTGCTCGATGGGGCCGACGACCTGCCCGACGCGCTCGCCGAGTTCGGTCCGGAGGAGGGGCGTCGCGCAGGCGTCTTGCTCGACCACCTCGTGCCCGGTTCGAAGGAAAGCCGAATCGCCGCGCAGGTCACGAGCGCCCACGTGCTCGTCGTCGGGCATCCGTTCGTCGACGTCTGGCAGGCCGTCAAGCCCGCGCGCTTCGGGCTCGAGGCGTGGCCGGTGATCCCGCGGGGCGTCGAGTGGAAGCACGGCGTGTGCGCGGCGCTCGGCTGGCCGCACGACGAGGCAGCGGATGTCGCGGCGGCCTGGCAGCGCATCCTCGGTACCGTGCGTGGCTACGGCGACCTCGAACCCGAATTGCTCAGTCGGGTCGAGGCGCTCATCGACTTCGTGACCGCCTAAGCTCGGGAAACGGATGCGAAGGAGTGAGCCGTGACGATCGCCGATGTCCTCACCGAAGCCCGCGACAAGATGGACCGGGCAGTCGAGGTCGCCAAAGAGGACTTCTCCACAGTGCGCACAGGACGTGCGAACCCCGCCCTGTTCCAGAAGATCTTGGTCGAGTACTACGGCACCCCCACGCCGCTCGCCCAGCTCGCGAGTCTGCAGAACCCCGAGGCGCGCACCCTCATCGTGACGCCGTACGACAAGGTGGCGCTCAAAGAGATCGAGCGCGCGATCGTGAACTTCCCGAACCTCGGGGCGACCCCGACGAACGACGGCAACATCATCCGCGTGACGATGCCCGAACTCACCGAGGACCGCCGCAAGGAGTACGTCAAGATCGTGCGCGGCAAAGGTGAAGACGCCAAGGTCGCCATTCGCAACGTGCGTCGCAAGGCAAAAGACGACCTGGATGCCTTCGGCAAGGCGGTCGGCGAAGACGACATCGCGCGCGCCGAGAAAGAGTTGGATGCCGCAACGAAGCACCACGTCGACGCGATCGACGACGCCCTGAAGCGCAAGGAAGCCGAGCTCCTCGAGGTCTGATGGCTGAGATCGACGCCGAGCCTCCCGCTCCTGCCGCCGCGAAGGATTCGCCGAACCGGAAGCACACCCCGTTCGACGACATCGACACCTTCGTCGAAGAAGCGCGTGCCCAGTTCGATGAGGCCAACGCGAAAATCAACGCCCGCACGGGACGCAACCTGTTCGCCGCGATCGGCATCGGGCTCGTGCTCGGCGGACTGTTCCTGGTGAGCCTCATCCTTCTCAAGTGGCTGTTCATGATCCTCGCCGCGGTGCTGATCGGGCTCACCGTGTTCGAGCTGGCGAGCGCACTGCGGTACGCCGGCCGGAACGTGCCCCGCGTCGCGTCGACGGTGGTCGCCGTAGCCACGGTGCCCGCCGCGTTCTTCTTCGGCGTCGAAGGGCTCTGGCTCGCGCTGCTCGCCGCCGTCGTGATCATCTCGCTCTGGCGGATCGGCGAACAACTGCGGCCCGATCACCGCTCGGGTGCGCGCGCGGTGATCGGCGACATCGGCGCGGGTGCCCTCGTGCAGGTCTACGTGACCTTCATGGCAGGGCTCTACGTCGTGCTCGTCGGCCTCGACGGCGGGGAGTGGTGGACTCTCGCGTCGATCATCATCGTCGTCTTCACCGACATCGGGGCGTACGCCTCTGGCCTCGCCTTCGGCAAGCACAAGCTCGCCCCGACGATCAGTCCCGGCAAGACCTGGGAGGGCTTCGTCGGCTCGATCATCGTCGCGATGATCGCGGGCATTCTGCTCGGCTGGCTCATGCTCGGGCAGCCCTGGTGGGTGGGCTTGGTGATGGGGGTGATGCTCGCGCTCGTCGGCACGATGGGCGACCTCACCGAGTCGCTCTTCAAACGCGACCTCGGGGTGAAAGACATCTCCACCTGGCTGCCGGGTCACGGCGGTTTTCTCGACCGGCTCGACTCGATTCTGCCGTCGGCGGCGGCCGCCTACGCGATCTACCTCGTCGTCACCGGCCTCTCCTAGGCACGTCACGGCCTGAGCGCCGCGTAGCATTGACGTTGTGAGCACGACCTTTCCCCGCGTCAAACGCGGCCCCGGGTACGACATCGACGAGGTCGAGGACTTCCTCGAAGACGCCCGCCGCGCCTACACCGGCGATCGCGGCTCGGCCCAGGTGGTGACGGCGACCTCCATCCGCCAGATGGGGTTCACCATGAAGCGCGGCGGCTATTCGCCGGCGCATGTGGACTCCGCCCTCGAGCGGCTCGAAGACGCCTTCGCTGCCCGGGAACGCGATCGCGCACTCGCCGAACTCGGCAACCAGGGCGCCTACCAGCAGGCCCGGTCCGATGCGCAGCTGCTTCTCGACCGTTGCGTGCGGCCACGTGGGCGACGGTTCACGCGCGTCGGCATCCTCACCGGCGGCTACTCGGTGCGCGACGTCGACGCGTTCGCCGATCGCATCGTGCGTTACCTCCAGCAGGGCACGTCGCTGACCGTCGCCGACGTCCGCGGGGTCGTCTTCGGCTCCCAGCGGGGCGGCTACCAGGAGACGCAGGTGGATGTCGTGCTCGACGCCGTCGTCGACCTGCTGCAGGCCGTCAAGACCCCGTAGCCCGCCGTCCCCCGCTCGGGTTCTGCCGTTTGTCGGGCCTGCCGCGTAAGCTCTGCCAGCTGTGAGCGGCTATCGCCGGCGGGGGGCACCGTTCCGTCCCCGCGTGCCGGAACAGATCGAGGAGCGTCATGTGCGCTCCCGATGGTCGCTGCCCGCATTCGCGACGATCGTGACCTTCGCGTTCCTCGTCGTCTCGGCGCTCTCAGCTGTTTCGGCGCTCTCGCTGGCGAACGAGGCGAGCGCCGCCGCCGTCGCGCCCGGCGACATGCCCGGCCAGAACTTCGCGCTCGCCGACCCTGTGCATCCGGGTGCGGCCCGCGACGCGTTCAGCGTCAGCCGCATCCGCACCGCTCCCGCGGTCGGCGTCCCCGATGCGGGCACGGCGCAGGCGATCGCCTACGACATGGTGCTCGCCCGCGGCTGGAACCAGAGCGAGTTCGAGTGCCTGGTCGCGCTCTGGAACCGCGAGTCGCACTGGAACGTCTACGCCCACAACACCTCGAGCGGCGCGTACGGCATCCCCCAGGCCCTCCCCGGCGACAAGATGGCGACCGCGGGTGCCGACTGGCAGACCAACCCGGTGACGCAGATCACCTGGGGCCTCGGCTACATCGCCGGGCGGTACGGCACCCCGTGCGGCGCCTGGGAGCACAGCGAACGCAAGGGCTGGTATTGAGCGGCCGAGCCTGATCGGCTGGCAGCGAAAGGGCACCCGCCGTTTTAGGGTGGGAGCATGCCTCGATCCAATCGCCGCCGCGAGGAGCAGGCAGAGCTGGATCTCGAGCGAGCCCTCGCCGGGCGGTCGCGTACCGAAGTCAAG
>CAZCEE010000243.1:0-4191 GCA_964497165.1 uncultured Schumannella sp.
CGGACTCATCGGCGTGACCGCGAACATCGCGCCCGAGCCGTACCGGCGCATGGTGGATGCCGTCAACGCCAACGATCTCGACAGCGCGCGCGCCGCCCACCAGGCGCTCGAGCCGCTCGTGCGGGCCACCATGACTCATGTGCCTGGCACCGTTGCGGCGAAGTACATCCTGCACGGCTTCGGCCGCATCAGCACTCCGCGCGTGCGTCTGCCGCTCGTCGGACCCGAAGAACATGAGGCCGCCCTGATCGAGGACGAGATCGCCCTGGTGCACGACATCGAGGGAATCGATCCGAAGCACTTCCGGCCTGACGCCAATGCGGCGGCCGGTGGCGCGTTGCCGAAAATCGCTGGGACGACGCGCTGATGGCTGACGACCTGTTCGACCCGCCCGCCCTCGCGGCAGGCACCCTGCGCGTCTTCCCGCTCGGCGGGCTCGGTGAGATCGGTCGAAACATGACGATCTACGAGTACGAGGGCAAGCTTCTGGTGGTCGACTGCGGGGTGCTGTTCCCGGAGGAACACCAGCCCGGGGTCGACCTGATCCTGCCCGACTTCGCGCCCATCCGAGACCGACTCGACGACATCGTCGGCGTCGTGCTCACGCACGGCCACGAAGACCACATCGGCGCCGTCCCCTACCTGTTGAGGCTGCGCCGCGACATCCCGCTGATGGGGTCGCGGCTGACGCTCGCACTCGTCGAGGCGAAGCTCAAGGAACACAAGATCGCGCCGCAGACGCGGGAGGTCGCGGCCGACCAGACGGACCGCTTCGGCCCGTTCGAGCTCGAGTTCGTGGCCGTCAACCACTCGATTCCGGACGCGCTCGCCGTCGCCATCCGCACGCCTGCCGGGCTGGTGTTGCACACCGGCGACTTCAAGATGGACCAGCTGCCGCTCGACGGTCGCATCACCGACCTGCGGGCGTTCGCTCGACTCGGCGAAGAGGGGGTCGACCTCTTCTTGGTCGACTCGACGAACGCCGACGTTCCGGGCTTCACCCCGCTGGAGCGCGACATCGGCCCCGTGCTCGACCACGTCATCTCGCGTGCGAAGAAACGGGTCATCGTCGCGTCGTTCTCGTCGCACGTGCACCGCGTGCAGCAAGTTCTGGATGCCGCGGTCGCCAACGAGCGGCACGTCGCGTTCGTGGGTCGGTCGATGGTGCGCAACATGGGCATCGCCGCCGACCTCGGCTACCTCGACGTGCCAGCGGGCATCATCGTCGATCTGAAGACGGCGCTGACGATGCCCGACGACCGGGTCGTGTTCATGAGCACCGGGTCGCAGGGCGAGCCGATGGCAGTGCTCGCCCGCATGTCGAACCAGGACCACCAGATCGAGGTCGGCGAGGGTGACACCGTCATCCTCGCGTCGAGCCTCATCCCGGGCAACGAGAACGCGGTCTACCGGGTCATCAACGGGCTCACCAAGCTCGGCGCGAACGTCGTGCACAAGGGCAACGCGAAGGTGCACACCTCGGGGCACGCGGCCGCCGGTGAGCTGCTGTACTGCTTCAACATCATCAAGCCGCGCAACGTGCTGCCCGTGCACGGCGAGGCCCGCCATCTGCGGGCAGCCGCCGACCTCGCAATCGAAACCGGCGTCGAGCCCGACCGCGCGATCATCGGCGAAAACGGAATCGTCGTCGACCTCAAGGATGGGGTCGCCCAGGTCACCGGGCAGCTCGACATCGGCTTCGTCTATGTCGACGGTTCGACGGTCGGCGAGATCACCGACGCCGACCTCAAGGACCGCCGCATCCTCGCCGAGGAGGGCTTCATCTCGATCTTCATCGCGATCGACGTGCAGACCGGAAAGATCATCGTCGGCCCCGAGATCCAGGCGCGCGGGTTCGCCGAAGACGATGCGGTGTTCGACGGCGTGCGCCCGCAAATCGTCAAGGCACTCATCGAGGCGGCCGAAGGCGGAACGCGCGACCAGCACGGCTATCAGCAGATCGTGCGCCGCACGGTCGGTCGCTGGGTGAACACCCAGCACCGTCGCCGCCCGATGATCATCCCGGTCGTGATCGAGGCTTAGCCTCGATCAGTTCGACGAAGCAGGAGCGCGGCCTAGATGCGACCTCTCGACTCCGTCGATGTCCCGCTCGTCGACCAGGCATTCATCTTCACCGCTGACTGGAACCCAGCCGCGACCCGCGGTGAGGCGTTCTGGCGCGCCGACCCGACGTTCGGGCAGTACACCGCCGGATGGGGTCGGCCGGCGACGGGGGCGTCGTCGCGGAGGAGGAGGGCCGAGTGGTCGGCGTCGTCTGGTGGCGGCTGTTCACGGCGGAGGTACCCGGCTACGGCTTCGTCGACGCGCGAACCCCGGAACTCGGAATCGCGGTCTGGCCGGGGGAGCGCGGGCGCGGCATCGGACGCGTGCTGCTGCGAGCAGCGTGCGCCGAGCATCCCCGGCTCAGTCTCAGCGTCGAGGACGGCAATCCGGCACGCGCACTCTACGAATCGGAGGGGTTTGTCGCCGTCGGGCGCTCGGGCGATAGCACCGTGATGCTCCACACCTGGGAGGATGCCGAGTCATCCTCGCGGCTGATTCCGACAGAGAACGCACCCGTTTAGAGTCCAGGAAGCGGACGTTTGACCTTGCCAAATGGTTGGGATGCGATCGGTCGGCCGTGCTGATTCGATGAGGTGACCGTGTGTCAGGGCACACGGCATCCCCGGTGATTGGAGTGCGCCCATGTCTGTCGCCCGTAAGTGGGTCTTCCCGATCGTCGGACTCGTCGTCGCAGCGGCGATCGCCGTCGCCCTCGTCAAGCTCGCGTTCTTCGGCACGTCGGTCGCGGGTGTCGGCGGCGAGGAGCCGACCGGAGGGTTCGTCGACCCACAGGTGCCGGCGATGATCGGCACGGTCAGCAACGACGTCGTGTTGAGCGGAACGGTGAAGGCCGATGACGCGGTGCCGGTCAAAGCACCGCTCGACGGCACCCTGGCGAGCGTCGACGTCGGAGTCGGATCGGTCGTCGGGGCGGGGCAGCAGATCGGTGTCATCAAGGGGGTCAACTCGGCCGGGCGGGCCGTGACCGTCGCGATCACCGCGCCCGTCGCGGGCACCGTCTCGGCGCTCTCGATCGTGCCGAACCAGCAGACAACCGCGGGCACCGTGGTCGCGCAGATCGCGCCTCCGGGCTTCTACGTGACCGCCACCGTGCAGCCCGCCGACCGCTACCGCCTCGTCGCTGCGCCCACCGAAGGGACCGTCACCGTGACCGGCGGGCCGGCGCCATTCACCTGCACGGCACTGACCGTCACCACTCCACTGGCCGGCGAAGGGAGCGGAAACCCGGGCGACGACCCGGGAACCGGCGACCCCGGTGCGGGTTCGGGTACCACCGCGCAGTGCGTCGTACCGCCCGAGGTGACCGTCTTCCCTGATCTCGTCGCACAGCTGACGATCTCGGCGGGCGTCGCCGAGAACGTGCTCATCGTTCCGGTCACCTCGGTGCTCGGTGCTGCCGAGTCCGGTGTCGTCTACGTCGTGCTCGACCCCGATACCGGGGAGACGGAGGAGCGCCCGGTGACGCTGGGGCTCTCCGACGGCATCAACGTCGAGGTGATCGACGGGCTCGAGGAGGGCGAGTTGGTGATGCAGTTCGTGCCCGGAGCTCCGGCGGGCGACCCCGGAATGGCGGATTGCGGCGGGATGCCGGTCGTCACCGACGCGTCCGGCGTCGTCATCGGATGCGGCGGCTGAAATGGCTTTCGTCGAACTGGAAGGCGTGACGCGCTCCGTCGAACTTCCCGACGGCGGGCGCCTCGACATCCTCAAAGGCATCGACCTGAGCGTCGAGATCGGTAACCACGTGAGCATCGTGGGGAGGTCGGGCAGCGGCAAGTCGACTCTGCTCAATCTGCTCGGACTCATCGACACCCCGACGAGCGGACGGCTCGAGTTCGACGGAACTCCGCTTGACCAGCTGGATGCCGGCGAACGCGATCGGCGCCGGGGGCGCGACGTGGGCTTCATCTTCCAGCAGTTCAACCTTCTGCCCGGGCGCACGGCGCTCGAGAACGTCGTGACACCGCTGCTCTACGCGACGGGGGCGCAGTTCTGGAAGCGCGAAAAGCTCGCGACCGAGATGCTCGAGCGGGTCGGACTGGGTGGCCGTATCCGTTCCACTCCCGACCAGCTCTCCGGTGGCGAGCAGCAGCGTGTCGCGATAGC
>CAZCEE010000244.1:0-4178 GCA_964497165.1 uncultured Schumannella sp.
ATGGGTGCCGACCGCGGTGACTCTGCCGCCCTGCAGCAGCGCGACGCGGTCGGCGAGCTGCACGGTGGAGAGCCGGTGCGCCACGATGAGCGCTGTCGTCGTGGCGAGCACGCGACGCAGGGCCGCTTCGACGCGGGCTTCGGTATCGACGTCAAGAGCCGAGAGCGGGTCATCGAGAACGAGCACCGACGGGGCGGCGGCGACGGCTCGGGCCAAGGCAAGGCGCTGACGCTGCCCGCCCGACAGCGAGAGCCCTTCCTCGCCGACCGTGGTGTCTTCGCCTTCCGGCAGCTCGGCCACGAACTCGGCCTGCGCGATCTCGAGCGCCTCGGCCAACTCGGCATCCCCGCCGTCGGTCAGCTCGGGCCGCCCGAGCAGCACGTTGTCGCGCACCGACGCCGAGAACAGGGTGGCGTCTTCGAACGCCATCGCGATGCGGCGGCGCAGCTCTTCGCGGGTGAGATCGCGGATGTCGACGCCGTCGAGTTTGATCGCCCCGCCCGTGACGTCGTAGAGCCGGGTAGTCAGGGCCGTGATCGTGGTCTTGCCTGACCCGGTGAGCCCGACGAGCGCCATCGTCTCGCCGGGTTCGAGGTCGAGGTCGACACCATCGACCAGGTCGGGCACGCCCGGCGGGGCATCCTGATAGCGAAAGTGCACGTCTTCGAACGTGAGGCGTCCACGTGGCTCGGTGACGGTGGAGGGGTCGGCCGGGTCGGTGATCGGGTTGGGAGAGTCAAGCACTTCGAAGAGCCGGTCGACGGCGGTTCGCGTGTCGAAGGTCATCGACAGCAGGAAGCCGATCGACTCGATGGGGAAGCGCAGCACGGTCGCCGTCGCGAAGAAGGCGATGAGGGCACCGCTCGTCATCTGCCCCTCGACGACCAGCCACACGCCGGCTCCCAGGCAGAGCGCGAACGCGACATCGGGAACGAGCAGCAGCCACAGCCAGATACTCGCGATCGCCCGGGCCTTGTCGAGTTCGGTGCCCCGCAACTGGTCGGCCTGGCGGGTGAACTTCTCGAGCGAGTGCTTGCCACGACCGAATGCCTTCAGCACCCGGATGCCGTGCACGCTCTCTTCGACGGCGGTCGCGAGGTCGCCCTGCTGGTCTTGCGAGCGCCGGGCGACAATCGAGTACTTCTGCTCGAACACGTAGGCGTAGATCCAGAGCGGGACCGAGCACACCAGGAAGATGAGGGCGAGCAGCCAGCTCCACAGGAACAGAACGATCGCCCCGACGACGATCATGATGAAGTTCACGATCAGCAACACGAGGCCGAACGAGAGCCAGCGGCGAATCAGCCCGAGGTCGCTCATCGCCCGGGAGAGCAACTGGCCGCTCTGCCATTTGTCGTGGAATGCGACAGGCAGGTCTTGCAGCTTGGCGTAGAGCGTCGTGCGCAGCGCCGCCTCGACGTGCGTACCGGGGGTCAGCACGAGGAACCGGCGCGCCATGATGAATGCCGCCTCCAGCACCCCGAGCACGAGCACGATGATCGCCGCCGGCCACACCTGCGACGCGTCGCCGCTGGCGAGCGGCCCGTCGACCAGCGACTGCAAAACGAGCGGCAGACCGAGGGCCACGAGTCCGGCGAGCAGTGCGGCGAACATCCCGAGAATGATGCGCGGCAGCGCGGGGCGCACGAACGGGAGCACGCGCATCAGGGTGCGTGCAGTTCCGGCGCGCGAGGGCGTGGAAACAGAAGAGGTATCTGGCATGAGGAAGAGGTGCCGCCCTGGTGGCAGGGCAGCCTTCCAGCCTAGATCGCTCGCACGGTCGCCCGCCAGCAAATCGGCAAAAGAAGGCGGCTCAGTGGAAGAAGTGCCGCTCGCCGGTGAAGTACATCGTGACGCCGGCCTTCTCGAGCGCCGCGATCGTCTCGCCGTCGCGCATCGAACCGCCGGGTTGCACGATCGCCTTCACCCCGGCATCCAACAGGATCTGCGGGCCGTCTTCGAACGGGAAGAAGGCATCGGATGCCGCCACGCTTCCGCGCGCCCGGTCGCCGGCCCGCTCGACCGCGAGTTTGCACGAGTCGACCCGGTTGACCTGCCCCATGCCGACGCCTACGGACGCACCGCCCGAGGCGAGCAGGATGGCGTTCGACTTCACCGCCCGGCAGGCGCGCCAGGCGAATTCGAGGTCGGCGAGGGTCGAGGCGTCGGCAGCCGGGCCGGCGGCGAGTTTCCACTGCAGCGCCGGGGTGAACTGCCGGTCGACGGTCTGCACCAGCAAGCCGCCCGAGATGCGCCGGAACTCGGTGCGCCCGTCGCCGAAGCCCGCGGGCAGTTCGAGCAGCCGGAGGTTGGTCTTACCGGCGAGCACCTCGAGCGCACCCGGTTCGAACCCGGGCGCGATGATCACCTCGGTGAAGATCGGCGCGATCGACTCCGCCGCTTCACGGGTGATCGGACGGTTGGCCGCGATGACGCCGCCGAACGCCGACACCGGGTCGCAGGCGTGCGCGAGAGCGTGGGCTTCGGCGATCGTGGCTGCCGTGGCGATTCCGCACGGGTTGGCGTGCTTGATGATCGCCACCGTCGGGGTTTCGTGGTCGTAGGCAGCTCGCACCGCGGCATCGCCATCGACGTAGTTGTTGTACGACATCTCTTTGCCCTGCAACTGCCGGGCCTGAGCGATCCCGACGCCGTTCGGGCTGGTGTAGAGCGCGGCGCGCTGGTGCGAGTTCTCGCCGTAGCGCAGCACGTCGGCGCGCTCCCACGAAGCCCCCATCCAGCCGGGAAAGCCGCTGCCCTCGTCGTCGGGCGCCAGCACGCTGCCGATCCAGGACGCGACGCCGATGTCGTAGGTGGCCGTGTGCCGGAACGCCTCGCGCGCCAGTTCGCGACGCTGCAACAGGGTCGTGCCTCCTGCGGCGATCGCGTCGACGATGTCGCCGTACCGGGCCGGATCGGTGACGACGGCGACGTTCGCGTGGTTCTTCGCGCTCGCCCGCACCATCGCAGGGCCGCCGATGTCGATCTGCTCGACCACCGCATCCGGTTCGGCGCCTGACGCCACCGTCGCGGCGAACGGGTACAGGTTGATGACTGCGAGCTCGAACGGCTCGATCTCGAAGGTCGCCAGCTCGGTCTCGTGCGACTCGAGCCGCAGGTCGGCGAGCAAGCCCGAGTGCACCTTCGGGTGCAGGGTGCGCACGCGGCCGTCGAGGTGCTCCGGGAACCCGGTGAGGTCGCCGATCTGCGTCACCGGGATGCCGGCCGCCGCGATCGCCGCCGAGGTTCCCCCGGTCGAGACGATCTCGACGCCCGCGTCGGCGAGCGCCTGCGCCAGTTCGACGAGCCCGGTCTTGTCGCTCACCGCGACGATGGCGCGTTTGATCGGCACGAGATCGCGCTCGCGGTACAGGGACGGGTCGATCTGGGCGCCGCTCATAGTTCCTTCAAATCGATGTGGGAGTTGGCGATGTCGAGCACGACCTGCACGAGCAGTTCGCGTTCGACGAGCTTGATGCGGTCGTGCAGCCGCGATTCGGTGTCGCCGTGCAACACGGGGACGCGCTGCTGCGCGACGACCGGGCCGCTGTCGACGCCGTGGTCGACGACGATCACCGACGCACCCGTCTCGGAGACCCCGGCCGCGAGCGCATCCCGCACGCCGTGCGCGCCGGGGAACTCGGGCAGGTAGGCGGGATGCGTGTTGAGCAGGTTGGGCGCGAGTGCGGTCACCACGGCGGGCGGCAACAGCCGCATGAAGCCGGAGAGGATGACGAGGTCGGCATCCCACTGGCGCAGCTGCGCGAGCAGTTCGACGCCCCACTCCTCGCGGGTCGGGAACGCGCCGAACGGCACGACGAAGGTGGGGATGCCGTACTCCTCGCCGTGCGAGAGACCGTCGGCGTCGCGGTCGGCGCCAATCGCGACCACCCGGGCGGGGAACTCGGCGTCTTCGCTCGCCTCGAGGAGGGCGCGGAGGTTGCTCCCGCCCCCGGAGATGAGGACGACGAGCCGGAGCACCCGCCCAGCCTATCGAGGTGCGCGGGGCACTCTCTGCGGGGCGGGCAGCCGGGATGCCGCCGCCAGCCCGATCCCGATCGCGACGGCGAACTCGACTGCGGCGACGAGGCCGACCGCGAGGGGGTCAGGCCCGACCTCGACGAGCCGACCCGGCCCGGCCGCGCCGCCCGCCGCGGCCGCGAGGAACCCCAACAGAG
>CAZCEE010000245.1:0-4160 GCA_964497165.1 uncultured Schumannella sp.
CGAGGAGGGGCTGCTCGTCGGCGGCTCGTCGGGTCTCGCGGTGTCGGCCGCCCTCAAGGCCGCGAAAGACCTCCCCGCCGACGCGGTCGTCGTCGTGCTGCTGCCCGACGGCGGGCGCGGCTACCTCGGCAAAGTCTTCAACGACAAGTGGATGCGTTCCTACGGCTTTCTGCCCGCCGAGTCGGGGGCTACGGTCGCCGACGTCGTCGGGGCGAAGGACGGCGACCTGCCCGAGCTCATCCACGTGCATCCGAGCGACACCGTGCGGCACACGATCGACAAGATGCGGCGCTACGACATCTCGCAAATGCCGGTGCTCACCGCCGAACCGCCGGTGGTGATGGGCGAGGTGATGGGCTCGATCGACGAGAAGGCACTCGTGGATGCCGTCTTCTCGGGCCGGGCGCAGCTCACCGACGCCCTGGAGGCCTTCGTCTCGCCGCCGCTCAAACTGATCGGCGTCAACGAGTCGCTCGACGCGGCGCGGGAATCCCTGGCAACGGTCGACGCGTTGCTCGTGGTGGACGACGGCAAACCCGCCGGCGTGCTCACCCGCCACGACCTGCTCACCTTCCTCGGCGCCTAGGACACCCGCACCCATGAACGACGCATCCCACCGGTTCTCCACGCGCGCGATCCGCGCTGGCCAGGACTTCGACCCGACGACCGGATCGGTCATCCCGCCGGTCTACTTCACGACGACGTTCGTGCAAGACGGCATCGGCGGATTCCGGAACGGCTACGAGTACGCCCGCGGCGGCAACCCGACCCGCACGGCACTCGAGACCCTGCTCGCGAGTCTCGAGGGCGGCGACCGGGCGTTCAGCTTCGCGTCGGGTCTTGCTGCTGAAGACACCCTGCTGCGGGCGATCCTCGCCCCGACCGCGCACGTGCTCATGGGCAACGACGTCTACGGCGGCACCCACCGCCTGGTGAGCCGGGTGTTCGTGCCCTGGGGCGCTTCCCTCTCGACCGTCGACATGAGCGACCTGGATGCCGTGCGCGCGGCCATCCGGCCCGACGCGACCAAGGTCGTCTGGGTCGAAACCCCGAGCAACCCGCTGATGAAGATCACCGACATCGCCGCGGTGGCCGCGATCGCGCACGAAGTCGGCGCGATCGTCGTCGTCGACAACACCTTCGCCACCCCCTACCTGCAGCAGCCGCTCGATCTCGGTGCCGACGCCGTCGTGCACTCGACGACGAAGTACCTCGGCGGTCACAGCGACGTGCTCGGCGGTGCGGTCATCCTTCGTGAGGGCGAGTTGGCCGAGAAGGTCGCGTTCCTTCAGTTCGGCGTCGGCGCGGTTTCCGGCCCGATGGATGCCTGGCTCACCATTCGCGGCATCAAGACGCTCGCGGTGCGGATGGATCGTCACTCGGCGAACGCCTCGGCGATCGCCGAACGCCTGGTGGGGCATCCCAAGCTCACCGCCGTCTACTACCCGGGGCTGCCCGATCACCCCGGTCACGACCTCGCTGCAGCCCAGATGAGCGCGTTCGGCGGGATGATCTCGGTGCAGCTCGCTGACGGCGCGACCGCCCGTCGTTTCGCCGAGTCGACGAAGCTCTTCCAGTTGGCGGAGTCGCTCGGCGGCGTCGAGTCGCTGGTCTGCTACCCCTCGGAGATGACGCACGCGTCGGTGCGCGGCACCGAGCTCGAGGTGCCGGACTCGGTGGTGCGGCTCTCGGTGGGAATCGAGGATGTCGGCGACCTCACCGACGACCTGTTGACGGCGCTCGACGCCCTGTGACCCGCATGGGCGTCATCCCGAAGGATTTCCTGCTCGGTGCGGCCACGGCTGCGTACCAGATCGAGGGCGCCGCCCACGAGGATGGCCGCAGTCCCTCGATCTGGGACACCTTCAGCCACACTCCCGGCCGCACCTGGAACGGCGACACCGGCGAGGTGGCGGCCGACCACTATCACCGCCTCGACGCCGACCTCGACCTGATGCAGGCCCTCGGGCTGGAGGCCTACCGGTTCTCGATCTCCTGGCCGCGCGTGCAACCGGGAGCGCGAGGCGAGCTCAACCACAAGGGCGTCGCCTTCTACTCCCGGCTCGTCGACGGGCTGCTGGCCCGCGGCATCCGTCCGGTCGCGACGCTTTACCACTGGGACCTTCCGCAGGAGCTCGAGGATGCCGGCGGCTGGCCCGCGCGCGACACCGCCGAACGTTTCGCCGAATACGCGGCCCGCATCGTCGAGGTGCTCGGCGACCGGGTCGCGATGTGGACGACGCTCAACGAGCCGTGGTGTTCGGCGTTCCTCGGCTACGGGTCGGGAGCCCACGCGCCGGGTCGCACGAACGGCGCCGCGGCGCTTGCCGCGATGCACCACCTGAACCTCGCGCACGGGCTCGCAGTGCCCGAGATCCGTCGGGCGGCGCGCAACGCCCCCGAGGTGTCGGCGACGCTCAACTTCCACGTGCCGCGGCCGGGATCCGACGATGCCGAGGAGGCGATGCGGCGCATCGACGCGCTCGCCAACCGGGCATTCACCGAGCCGATCCTCCGTGGCGCCTACCCCGACGATCTCCTGCTCGACACGGCGGGAGTCACCGACTGGGCCTTCGTGCAGGACGGCGACCTGGCGAAGATCGCCGCTCCCATCGACGTGCTCGGGGTCAACTACTACTCGACCGTCACGGTGACGGAATGGGACGGGCGTTCGCCGCGCACCGGCAACGACGGCCACAAGGGCGCCGGCGGTTCGCCCTGGCCGGGGAGCGAGCACGTCGAGTTCCTTCCGCAGCCCGGCCCGCTGACCGACATGGGCTGGAACGTCGCCCCGGATGCCCTCGAAGAGCTGCTGTTGCGCCTCGCGCGCGACTATCCCGAAACCCCGCTGCTCGTTACCGAGAACGGCGCCGCCTTCCCCGACGAGCTGGTCGACGGTCGCGTGCGCGATTCGGCGCGGCAGGACTTCATCGAGCGCCACCTCGCGGCGACGATCCGCGCACGCGAAGCAGGAGTCGACGTGCGTGGGTACCTGGTCTGGTCGCTGCTCGACAACTTCGAGTGGGGCTACGGGTATGCGAAACGCTTCGGCATCGTGCGGGTCGACTACGAGACGCAGGAGCGCACCGTGAAGGACTCCGGCACTCGTTACGCCGAAATCATCCGGGAGAGGCAGCTCCGCGACCCCGCCGACCACTGAGTTGGCGGAAACCCGCGCGCGCGTGTCAGTCGTTCCCCATCAGACTGGACGGATGAACCAACAGGGGCGGATCGGGCTGCCGTCGGCATCCGCCCTCTACATCGCCGCGGTGCTCGGCACCGGCATCCTCGTGCTTCCCGGCCTCGCCGCCGACGTCGCGGGACCAGCCTCGATCCTTGCGGTCGCGATCGTCTTCGTGATCTCGATCCCGCTCGCCGGCACCTTTGCCGCCCTCGCTGCGCGGTTCCCCGACGCGGGTGGGGTTGCGACGTTCGTGCGGCTCGCGCTCGGCCCGACCGCCGCCCGGATGACCGGCTACTGGTTCTTCTTCGGCTGCGGATTCGGTGCTCCGGTCGTTGCGACCCTCGGTGGCGAGTACCTCGCGGCGGTCGTCGGCCTGCCGCGGGGCTGGATCGTCGTCGTCGGTGCCGGCTTCCTCATCGTCGCGATCGGCCTCGCCTGGATCGGCCTGCGGGTCAGCAGCGGCGTGCAACTGGGCTTGAGCGCGCTGCTCGTTGTCGTCGTCGTGCTCGTCGTGGCGAGTGCCGCGCCGGTCGCCGACCCCGCGAATCTCGAACCGTTCCTGCCGCACGGCTGGGCCGGGGTGGGCCTCGCGATCAGTCTCTTCGTCTGGGCGTTCGCGGGCTGGGAGGCGATCACGCACTGGGCGAGCGAGTTCAAGAACCCGCGCCGCACCCTCCCGCTCGCGACGGCGATCGCCGTCGTCGTCGTCGGCGCGGCCTACCTCGCGCTCCAGGTCGCGACGGTGATGGTTTCCGGTGCTCAGGGCGACAGCAGCCTGGTGCCGCTCATCGACCTCGTCGCCGTCACGCTCCCGGGGTTCGGTCCGGCGATCGTCGCGGGCATCGCCGCCATCGTCGTGCTCGGGGTGCTCAACGTGTACATTCCCGCGTTCGGCAACCTCGCGGCCTCGCTCGGCCGCGACGGTGACCTGCCGCGCTGGTTCGCCCCCGGCGCAGCGGGCGGCGAGGTGCCGCGG
>CAZCEE010000246.1:0-4142 GCA_964497165.1 uncultured Schumannella sp.
AGTACGACGCGCTCGACGACTCCCCGAGCTTCTGCATCAACGCCGCCCGCGCGGTCGTGCGCGATGAGCAAGACGGCGTTGCCGCGCTCGGCGTCGTGTTCGGCGGCTCCGGCAATGGCGAGCAGATGGCCGCGAACAAGGTGCACGGCATCCGCGCCGCCCTGGTCTGGAGTCTCGCGACCGCGGAACTCGCCCGCGAGCACAACGCCGCGAACGTTATCGCGATCGGCGCCCGCCAGCACTCCTTCGACGAGGTCAAGGGGTTCATCGACGCCTTCATCCTGACGCCGTTCTCGGGCGAGGAGCGGCACGCCCGCCGCATCGCGCAGCTCGCCGAATACGAGACGACTGGCGCGATCTCCGGGCGCGAGATCGTCTAGCGGATACCGGAGGGGCGCCCAGTTGCCTGAAGGACACAGTGTCCACCGGATCGCGCGGCAGTTCGCCCGGTCGTTCACCGGCCCGCCGGTGTCCGTGTCGTCGCCGCAGGGCCGCTTTTCGGCGGGCGCGGGTCGCCTCGACGGGCACGCGATCGTGCAGGCCCGTGCGGTCGGCAAGCAGATGTTCCTCGAGTTCGACCATCAGCTGTGGCTGCGCGTGCACCTCGGGATGTACGGGGCATGGGATTTCGCGGGCGACATCGCGGTCGGTCCCATTTCTCCGGCCGAACGGGGAGGGCGCGTCGTGGGCGCGAACGAGGACTCGCCGTGGTCGATCGGGGCGCCCCGGCGCACGCGCCTACGAATGGCTGAGAGCGAGAAACTGCAGCCCGAGATCGACGTCTGGCCACCCGAACCGATCGGGCAGGTGCGGGTGCGGCTGTTGACCCCCGTCGCCGTCGCCGACCTGCGCGGCCCGACCGTGTGCGACGTGCAGACGGTCGAAGAAGTGGATGCCACGATCGCGAAGCTCGGCCCCGACCCGCTCGTCGATCCCGGCGGTGAAGAGCGATTCGTCGAGAACGTGCGCCGGCGCAACGTCGCGATCGGCCAACTGCTGATGGACCAGGAGGTCGTCGCCGGCATCGGCAACGTCTACCGCGCCGAACTGCTGTTCCGCGCGCGGCTCGACCCGTACACTCCCGGCAAAGACGTTCCCACCGACGTCGCCCGCGAACTGTGGCGCGACTGGACCTACCTACTCGGAGTCGGTGTCGAGACCGGCCAGATGTTCACCATGGACGGGCTCGAAGGCGAAGATCTCGAACGGGCGAAAGCATCCCGAGACGACCGCCACTGGGCCTACCACCGCACCGGCGAACCGTGCCGGGTCTGCGGAACCTCCATCGCGATGGCCACCATGGCCGGCCGCAACCTCTACTGGTGCCCGAAGGATCAGGTCTGATGCGACACACACCCCACTACCTGCTCACCGACCCCGCCGAAGTGAAGCGCCTCATCCGCCGCAACCCGTGGATGACCTACGTCTCGCCTGCATCCACCGGTCTCGTCTCATCGCACTACGCGACCCTGCTGGAAGAGACCGACGACGACTCCATCGTGCTCGTCAGCCACTTCGGTCGCCCCGACGAGGTCGCCCACGAACTCGGGCAGCACGAAGTGCTCGTGATCGTGCAGGGCCCCCACGGCTACATCTCGCCCAACTGGTACGCCGAAGGTGACTTCGTTCCCACCTGGAACCACGTCACCGCCCACCTCTACGGAGTGCCCGAGATCCTCAGCGACGACGAGAACTTCCGCATCCTCGGGCAACTCGTCGACCACTTCGAGAAGCGGATGCCGACACCGGTCACGCTCGACATCGACCTCGACACCGCGAAACGCATCGCCCGCGGCACCGTCGGCCTCCGCATCCGCGTCACCCGCTTCGACGCCCGCGCCAAGCTCTCGCAGAACAAGCCCCCCGAGGTGCGGTCGGCGATCATTGCGGCCCTCTCCGGTGACGGCCCCTACTCGGATGCTGCGCTCGCCGCAGAAATGCGGCGGGTGAATGATCCTTCGTAACGTTCGGTCCCTGGTTGGGCTGCTGGACGGCGCGCGCGAGTCAAGAGCGGGGACCCCTACCCCGATTGACTCGCGCGCGCCGTCCAGCATCCCCGTTTCCGACGTCACTGTGCCCGGTCCTGAGGGGCTGGTTGTCGATCTCGAGGGGCGTTGGGTTCTTCCGGGGCTCTGGGATCATCACGTGCATTTCGGGCAGTGGGCGATGGCGTCCCGCCGCCTCGATTTGTCCTCTGCTGGCTCTGCAGCTCACGCCGCAGCCCTCGCGCGGGACGCGATCGAGCTCTCTCCACCTGAACCGGGAATCGTGTTCCTCGCGTCAGGGTTCCGCGACGGGTTGTGGCCCGACGTGCCGACCCCTGAGCTGCTCGAGTTCGGCGACATCCCGGTCGCTCTGTTGTCGGGCGACGTGCACTGCTTGTGGACCAACCGGGCGGCACTTCGGATGCTGGGCCGCCCCGACGATGATTGGTGGCTGCGCGAGCAGGCGGCTTTCGATCTCACCCGCCGCATCACCGAGGTTCCCGCCGACGTTCTCGACGCGTGGGCGCTCGACGCGGCACAGGCGGCTGCTGCACGTGGGGTGACGGGCATCGTCGACTTCGAGATGGACGATGCGCCGGGCTCGTGGGCGCGACGATTCGCCGCCGGGTTCCGCGGGCTGCGGGTGCGTGCCGCCGTGTACCCGCACACCCCGGAGCTGCCGGAGGTCGACTCGCCGCTGTACGAGGTCGGCCCGTACAAGTTGTTCACCGACGGCTCCCTCAACACGCGCACGGCGTGGTGTTTCGACGACTACCCCGGCACGGGCGGCCCGGGCCTGCCGACCTACGCTCCCGGCGGGTTGCTCGCCGCCGCGCGCGAAGGGGTGGCCCGTGGGCTCGTCCCCGCCATCCACGCGATCGGCGATCGCGCCGTCACCGAAGCCCTCGACGTGTTCGAACTGCTGGGCGTTCCGGGCTCGATCGAGCACGTGCAGCTGATTCGGGATCCCGACCTCCCGCGCCTGGCTGCGCTCGGCGTGCGCGCCTCGGTGCAACCCGAACACGCGATGGATGACCGCGACGTCGCCGACCGCTACTGGGCAGGCCGCACCGCCCGGGCGTTCGCCTACCGCTCCCTTCTCGACGCGGGGGCCGAGCTTTCGTTCGGCTCGGACGCCCCCGTCGCACCCCTCGATCCGTGGCTCACGATGGCCGCAGCAGTAACCCGCACCCGCGACAACCGCGAGCCGTGGCATCCGGAGCAGTCCATCCCGGTCGCCGCAGCGCTCGCCGCATCCATCCACGACCAGCCGAACGATCTCGTCATCGTCGACGCCGACCCGTTCGACCCGGCGAACCTCCGCGAGATGCCTGTCTTCGCGACCAGGGTCGCGGGGGAGTGGACCCACGGCCTCAGCCCATGACCCTCATGGCCGTTGTCAGCACCCCGCCGTACACTCAATGCATGGCACCTGAAGTCGCAGAGGTCCTGGAGACCGTGAAGGCGATGACGCACGAGCAGCGTGCTGACCTCGCCTATCAGGTGCTCCTCACGCTCGACGAAGCACCGGCCGAGGAGCCAGAGGTGGTCGAAGCAGCTTGGCGCGGTGAGATCGGTCGCCGAGTCGATGACTACCTCGGCGGTAACACGAACCTCATCAGCGTCGAGGACTCGCGCGCCAAGATTCGCGCCGAGCTGGCGGCGAATCGCAAGTGACGCTAGCGCGCCACGAGCGCCGCGAAGCTTCCGAAGAACTCCTGGAGCAGGCGCGCTTCTACGAGCGCGAGCACCCCGGCCTCGGGCTGGACTTCCTGGATGCCGTCGACACCGCGATCGACACTATTGACGACTTCCCAGATGCGTGGCGCCCCTATCCCGGCTGGGACCGCGAGCCAGTCATGCGCGTCAAACAGGTTGAAGGCTTTCCGGTCGGCGTCGTCTATCTCGTCGAGGGCGACGCGCTCGTCATCGTCGCCTACGCGCATCACCAGCGCCCCGCTGGCTACTGGGTGCACCGCGTCGAGTAGCTCGGGGGCGGTTTCGATCTCCCCACCGCCTGAACGGCGGCGTGGGCCCAGCCTGCGGCGGCACTCAACCCGCGGTGTCAACTCGCGGGTGAGCGCCAGAGACACGGAGTAACTCAGCGAAGGGCCCGATCCGGTTCGCGAGTCAATCGGGGTAGGGGTCCCCGCTCTT
>CAZCEE010000247.1:0-4119 GCA_964497165.1 uncultured Schumannella sp.
CTGCACGCCCTCACCGGAGACGTCGCGCGTGATCGACGGGTTCTCGGCCTTGCGGGCGATCTTGTCGACCTCGTCGATGTAGATGATGCCCGTCTCGGCCCGCTTGACGTCGTAGTCGGCGGCCTGGATGAGCTTCAGCAGGATGTTCTCGACATCTTCACCGACGTAACCGGCCTCGGTGAGGGCGGTGGCGTCGGCGACGGCGAACGGCACGTTGAGCCGCTTCGCGAGGGTCTGGGCGAGATAGGTCTTGCCACACCCGGTGGGGCCGATCAGCAGGATGTTCGACTTCTGGATGTCGATGTCGTCGATCGCGGACTCGGCGGCGCTGATCGTGCCGCGGGCCCGGATGCGCTTGTAGTGGTTGTAAACCGCGACCGAGAGCGCCTTCTTCGCGGGCACCTGCCCGATGACGTACTCCTCGAGGAACGAGAAGATCTCTTTCGGCTTCGGCAGATCGAACTCGCTGGGGGTCTCTTCGCCGGCTTCGGCGAGACGCTCTTCGATGATCTCGTTGCAGAGCTCGACGCACTCGTCGCAGATGTAGACCCCGGGGCCCGCAATGAGCTGCTGAACCTGCTTCTGGCTCTTGCCACAGAAGGAGCATTTGAGCAGGTCGGCGCTCTCACCAATCCTCGCCATTGCGACTCCTCCCCGCGGGTTGTGATCGAGCCTAACCCGAACGCACCTCCCCGGCTCGCAGCAGGTGCAGAACCCGCCACGGCGCGCCGTTTAGGCTGGATGCCGTGCAAAGCAGAGCAGCACGGGCAGTGCGCGGGTGGATCACCGGCGCGTTCGCGACCGTTGCCGCCGCGGTCTCGCACGGGGTCGCCGACGGCGCGGCGCCGAGCGCTCTCGCCCTCGGATCGGCACTCGTGTTCGCCGGGGTGCTCGGCACGTTCCTCGTCGGGCGTCGGGCATCGCTCCCCCGACTCGTCGCGATCGTCGCGGGGTCGCAGCTCGCGTTCCACTTCGTCTTCTCATGGCTGACGCCCGGCACGGCGACAGCGGGCGGGCACCACGACACGCCGGCGGTGCTCGAGCCCGCCGTCGCCCACCATGGAACCGATCCCGGGATGTGGGCCGCACACGCGCTCGCGATGCTCGTCACGATCGCATTCCTGAGTCGCGCCGAACTCGCGCTGTGGGACCTCCTGCGCGACGCCGTGCACGTCATTCGCTTCCGTCCGCCGGTCGTGGTGGCGAGCCCCCGCACGACGCTCGCCGTCTCCGCTGAGGCGCCCCGGCATCCTGTCCCCGCTCTGTTCTTGTCGATCGTCAGTCATCGCGGCCCACCCGTGAGCGGATTCGCCTCCTGAATCCCGCCGCGCTCCCGCGGCACCCCTGACCACGAAATGGATGACATGACCACCCCTACCCGCCCGCGCGCCCGCGCGGCCGCACCCACAACCCTCGCCCTCGGCGTCGGCCTCACCGTCGCCCTGACCGCAGCCATGGTGCTCGTCGCCGTCGCCCCGGCTGGCGCGCACAGTGAGCTCGCCGACTCCACCCCGGCGGAAGGCGAGACGCTCACCCAACTGCCCGAATCGTTCAGCGTCACCGCGAACGAGCCGCTGCTCGACCTCGGCGGGCAGGGCGTCTACCTGCTGCAGATTCGGGATGCCGCGGGCGACTACTACGGCGATGGCTGTGTCGAGATCAGTGACGCCACACTGTCGGCGACCCCCGCACTCGGCTCGTCGGGTGACTACACGATGATCTGGCAGATCGTCTCGGCCGACGGGCATCCGGTGAGTGGTGAGCTCGAATTCATGTGGGATGCCCCTGCCGACTTCGAGGCTGCTGAGAGCTTCGCCGAGCCGCCCGTGTGCGGGGAAGATCCCGACGCGGCGCCGACAGGCGAACCCGCGCCGTCAGCCGAGACGCCGGCACCCTGGGTGCTGCCGGTGACGATCGGACTCGGACTGCTCGTCGTCATCCTGATCGTGGTCGCCCTGGCGATGCGGTCCGCACGGCTGCGGCTCAAGAAGCAGGCCGCCGATCGGCCGCAGACGGCCAGCGACGACTGACCACCCGAGCGCAGAACGGCCGCCGACCCGAGGGTCTGCGGCCGTTCTCGTCGCG
The DNA here is from genome assembly GCA_964497165.1 of uncultured Schumannella sp. GTDB lineage: Bacteria > Actinomycetota > Actinomycetes > Actinomycetales > Microbacteriaceae > Pseudolysinimonas_A. The sequence goes on from CAZCEE010000247.1 coordinate 2,086, forward strand.
CGGAACTACTTGACCAACGCCGCCGGAACGTTCTTGCGAGTCGTCAGCACCTGGTCGATGAGACCGTAAGCGAGAGCCTCATCGGCCGACAGGATCTTGTCGCGCTCGATGTCGTTGTTGACCTCTTGCGCGGTCTTGTTCGAGTGCTTCGCGAGAGTCTCCTCGAGCCAGGTGCGCAGACGCAGCACCTCGGCGGCCTGGATCTCGATGTCGGACGCCTGACCGCGGCCGGCGTCGCCGACGGCGGGCTGGTGGATGAGCACGCGGGCGTTCGGCAGGGCGAGACGCTTGCCCGGCTGACCGGCGGCGGCGATCACCGCGGCGGCCGAGGCGGCCTGACCGAGCACGACCGTCTGAATCTGCGGACGGATGTACTGCATCGTGTCGTAGATCGCCGTCATGGCGGTGAACGAGCCACCGGGGCTGTTGATGTACATGACGATGTCGCGGTCAGGGTCCATCGACTCGAGCACGAGCAGTTGAGCCATGACGTCATCCGCTGATGCGTCGTCGACCTGCACCCCGAGGAAGATGATGCGGTCTTCGAAGAGCTTCGCGTAGGGGTCTTGGCGCTTGAAGCCGTAGGCGGTGCGCTCCTCGAAGGAGGGGAGGATGTAGCGCGACTCGGGCATGTGGAGCGGGTTCATCAGCGCTTCCTTACTTGGTGCCGCCGCCGCCGATGACGTCGGCAGCAGACTCGCGGATGTGGTCGACGAAGCCGTACTCGAGGGCTTCCTGGGCGTTGAACCAGCGGTCGCGGTCGCCGTCGGCGTTGACCTGCTCGACGGTCTTACCGGTCTGGGCTGCGGTGATCTCGGCGAGACGCTTCTTCATGTCGAGGATGAGCGCAGCCTGGGTCTGGATGTCGGAGGAGGTTCCGCCGAATCCGCCGTGCGGCTGGTGGAGCAGCACCCGCGCGTTCGGGGTGATGTAGCGCTTGCCCTTCGTGCCGGCGGTGAGCAGCAGCTGCCCCATCGACGCGGCCATTCCGATGCCGACGGTGACGATGTCGTTCGGCACGAACTGCATCGTGTCGTAGATCGCCATGCCCGCGGTGATCGAGCCGCCGGGGCTGTTGATGTACAAGAAGATGTCTTTGTTCGAGTCTTCGGCTGCGAGCAGCAGCAGCTTGGCCGCGATCTCGTTCGCGTTCTCGTCACGCACCTCGGATCCGAGCCAGATGATGCGGTCCTTGAGGAGTCGGTCGAAGACGCTCGGCGGGAATGCCGTGTCGGCCATGGGGGAAGCTCCGTTCGCTTGATTCCGAGGTCGAATCTACTTGGGCTTGCGGGGGCGCCACGGCCATGTTCGCCCTGGGCATAGGCCTGGTCGATCCGAACAACTCTGCCGCCCGGGGGATGCCATTCGGGCCGACGCGCTGCCATTTGCAGGAAGCCGGGAGTGATCCGGCGCCGAAATCGGTGCGCGGGCCGAACCCGGTCATCGCTTTTCCTGCAAACGGTCACGTTCACCGCCCTCGGCCCCACGTATCGTCGTCAGGTGGATGAATGGGAGATGCAGGTCGCGGCGGTGTGGGCGGATGCCGGCAGCCGATCCGAGGCTGAAGTCGAGGCGGTGATCGAGTCGCTCGTCGCTGAGCGCCCCGCCGACGACCCGGTCGCGATCTTCGAACTCGCCGGGGTGCGCGACTACGTCGGCCGCGAGGCTGAGGCCGAACCGCTGTACCGCCGCGCACTCGAGTTGGGACTCGACGAGCCGCAGCACGGGCAGGCCGTCATCCAGCTCGCGAGCACGGTGCGCAACCTCGGTCGCCCGGATGAAGCGCTCGCGCTCTTGCGGGACGAGTTCGCCGAGCATCCGGAGCACCCACTCGCCGATGCGGCGACCGCGTTCGCGGCGCTCGCCCTCGCCGACACCGGCGCGGAACGCGAAGCCCTCGTCGCCGTGTTGCGCGCCCTCGCGCCGCACCTTCCGGCCTACGGTCGCGCCGTCGCCGCGTACTCCGACGACCTGCTCGGCTAGGGCGTGTCTCCTTATTGGCGTAGCCAGATGGTGATGGCGCGGATGACGGCG
>CAZCEE010000248.1:0-4114 GCA_964497165.1 uncultured Schumannella sp.
CCCCGCCTGCCCCGCCCGCCGGGTAGGGCTCAGCCGCCGCCGAACGACGTCATCAGGTCGGCGAAGAAACTCCAGCCCCAGATGAGTGCCGCGACGGCGATGAGGATGATCGCGCCGACGCTGACTCCGCGCTTCAACCGGGTGCCCTGCGGGGCGACGACATTCGCCGCGAACGGTACCGCCGCGCGGTCGTCCTGGTAGCGGTCGGTCTGGGTGAGCGTCTTCGCGCCGACCGTCTCGACGATGCGCAGGAGGCGCTGATAGACGGCGGGCTGTGCGGCGGGGAACGCGCTCGACGAGTAGACGAACATCCAGTCGTCGATGATCTCCACGTCGAACGGTGCCGCGTTGTCGATCAGCAGCGCCATCAGGTCGGGGGTGAACACGTAAAGCGCGTCGCGTTCGTACTCCTTCGGGCAATACAGCGCGAAGAACTGGTCGAAGTCGCCCTCGAGCGAGAGGATCTGGTCTTTGTCGAACGTCGCCGGCAGGTTGGAGCCGCCGAAGAGTCCGTTGTTCGCTTTCGAGTCGAGCACCATGTGCGGCAGTTTCCGGTCCAGTTCGATCGCCAGGAACCCCCAGACGCGCGTCGAGCGATTCTTGCCGGAGCCGGTCGTGTACTGGTAGTTGCCGAAGTCGAGGAATCGGCCCTCGACGGTGCGGAAGTGTTCGGTCGCCTTGCGGCTGTCACCGAGCTGGAAGATTGCGCCCGGGTAGCCGGGGTTCGGGCTCTCGGGCGAGAAGGTGAAGCCGTTGGCCCGGGCGAACCGATCCAACCGCAGCCACCGCCCCCACTTGCCGCTCCCCGAGATCGCCACTCGCGCGATCGCGAACCCGAAGACGCCAATGACGAGCACGAAGAACAGCAGAGCGGCGATCGTGACCGGGCTGCCGTTGCCGATCCCGTCGAGGAGGTACACCAGGATGCCGCCGAGCATCGGGATGAGAATCATGATTCCGAAGATCCCGACGACGACGATCGCGATGATCGTCTGCACCGTCGTGTTCGCCCACGAGGCACCCGAGGCGCGTGCCTGCGAACGGTATTCGGTGACCTCCTGCGGGGTCGGGGTGGTCAGCAGCGGCGAATAGTCGACGACACGGGCGGCCATGCCCCCATTCTGTCGGGACCGGGCCCTCACAGACTCATCGCCCAGTGGCGGGTCTTTGACGCCGACGCTTCTGGGCGATGAGTTGTCCTGCCTCCAGGGTGCACCCGGCGCGGCCCGCCGTCAAGAGTCGATCAGGTCAGGAACACGTCGCTGACGACGATGACGGCGAACGCGGTGACCGCGATCGCGAGAACTCCGGTGATGATGGTCAGCGCCAGATTGCGGCCCGGACGGTTCTGGGTGGTCGACATGGTGGATCCTCCCCTTGGTGTTGCAACTGCCCCGACTCGGGTCGACCCTAGGGGTCGGCTGGATTCACCGACGGGTCTTGACAGGAGCGCCGGGATAGGGGTCAGCCGCGCACGCAGCTCCCCGAGGACACCGGCGCGGAGAGACCCGAGGCCGCGGATGCCACCGGCTCGAGTTCGGTGTTGGTCATCGCGTAGCCCAGCTCGGGGTCGTCGGCGCTCCGGGCGAACACGACGCCCGCCACTCGTCCGTCGGTCGCCAGCAGGGGGCCACCGGAGTTGCCGGGCTGCACGACCGCGGCGAGCGTGTACACCTCCCGTGGGTTACGAGGGCCGCCGTAGATGTCGGGGATGTCTTCGGTCGACATCGCCAACACCTCCGCAGCGCCGCGGGTGAACGGGCCGCCGTACGGGTAGCCCTCGACGACCGCGTCGGCGCCGACGGCGAGGTCGGGGGAGAGGCTGAGTGTCGCCGCCGAGAGCCCGTCGACAGCGACGATCGCCAGGTCGTCGATGGGGTCGAGGTAGACCACCCAGCCTTCGAGGGTCTGCCCGTTCGGGGCTTCGACGATCGGCTGGTCGACGCCGGCGACGACGTGAGCGTTCGTGACGATCCGGTCGGGGGCGACGACGAAGCCGGTTCCCGTCTGGTTCTGGCCGCAGGCGAACGCGGTGCCGCCGATCCGCACGACCGACTGCGCGGCGGCGGTGAGCGGGTCGGTGTCGGTCGGAACGTCGGGGATGCCGGGGGAGTCGACAACCCCTCCGAGGGCTTCGCCGATCGCCGGGAGGCTCTCCTCGAGCACCGCCGACCGCACCCGGGCGAGCAGCGCGTCGACCGGCGGAGGCGTAATCGCGTCAATCGCCCGCACCACGTAGGAGCCCGAGATGGCCTGACTGAACAGCGGCACACCGAGAGCACTCACACCGCCGGCGACGAGGGCGAGGGTGAGGGCCCCGATGACTCCGTTCGCGACCCCGCCGGCAAGCCTGCTGCCGAAGGCGATCTCATCCCGCTGGCGGTCACGGATTCCGCGCCCGATTCGACCCCCGAGCGCGTGCCCGCCGAACAGGAGCGCGACCGAGATCGCGACGATCACGGCGACCCGCCAGAACGGGTCGGGTATCGCCGCAGCGAGCAGCGGGATGGCGACGAACGCGAGCGCGCCGCCCGCGATGACACCGAGGATCGCGCCGAGACTGCGCGCGATCCCATTGCGGAAGCCCTCGCCGATGAACACCAGCATGGTGAGCACGAGCAGCAGATCGAGAAGTCGGGAGGCGATCATCGTGGTCCCAGTCTGAAGCAATCCGCCGCGATCTCGGGTGTGGCGCGTCGAGCGCGGCTTCGTCGAGTTGGGCGATGTATTGCGATATATCGGAACATGTCGTAGAGTAGCGCTCAGACCACAAGACCGTCCGATCTGGACGGCAGGCAGTTTGAAAGAAGTACCCGATGCACCGCATGAACATGAATCACGATCGAGGCTCCCGCCAGGGAACCCAGCCCCATCCGCGATTCCGCGCCGCCGGGCCCAACCCCGGAGCCGACTACATGGGCTTCCTCGGCGGCCCGGCGTTCGGGCCGCGCGGCTTCGGCGGCCGTGCCCGCAAGGGCGACGTCCGCAGCGCGATCCTCTCGCTTCTCGGCGAAGGACCCACCAACGGATACGGCCTCATCAAGGCCATCCACGCCAAGAGCGACGGCGCCTGGCGCCCGAGCCCCGGCTCGGTCTACCCGACGCTGCAGCAGCTCGTCGACGAAGGGCTCATCGCCCCGACGTCGCAAGGGCCGCGCGCCGAGTACGACCTCACCGACGAGGGCCGTGCCCACGTCGCTGAGCACACCGACGAGATCGCGGCCGCGTGGACGCAGTCCCGCAACCCGTGGAAGGAACAGGGCGACTTGATGACCGCCGCGCGGAAGCTGGCCGGCGTCGTACGCCAGGTCGCGTCCGAGGGAACCACCGAGCAGCGCGCGAGCGCCTCGGCGAAGCTCGACGACCTCCGGCGCGAGCTCTACCGGATGCTCGGCGAGTAGTTCGCGCATTACCAGATACCAGCACCCGTCGCGGGGAGACTCGCGGCGGGTGCTGTCTTTTCGGGGTTGCCAGCGGCGGCTGTGTCCCTAAGATGGGGGACATGACGGTCGCTTACCCGACGACCGGCATTGCCATCCCGCAAAGAGAAGCCCCCGCTCTCGCGTGTTCTTCCTGCGGCACGCGTGCCGTCGCCCTCGACAAGCCCTTCTGCGCGCACTGCGGCAGTCGGGTATCAGTTTCCGTGAAGAGCGGAATCGCCTCGATCGCGGCCACGCGTTCGCTGCAGTTCGCCGCGCTGGCGGTGCTCACCAACATCCTCGTCGGCGGTGCATCGTTCGGCGTCGTCTACCTGCTGTCGGATGCCGCCCGCCTCACCGAGGCGGCCGTCGGTCTCGAGGCGGTGCGCTTCGTCATCGTGGGCGTGCTGCTCGCCGTCGCGATCCGTTACGGCGTGCGCGGCCTGAGACAGACCCGCGACGGCGCGCTGAAGCGGCGCGTGTGGGCGATCCTCGGCCTCGTCATCTCGGGCTTCTACGGGTTACTCATCGTCGGTTCGTTCAGCGCGACCGCCGCGCTGTATCTCTGGGTGCTCTAGCCCTCTTCGCCCTCTGGTATCCTCACAAGGTTGCCGTCAGAACGGCCGCGGATACAGAGAGCCGGCACATCGGGTGCCCGGCGCCGCGCAACGAGGTGAAGGAGGGATCGAATCTAT
>CAZCEE010000249.1:0-4109 GCA_964497165.1 uncultured Schumannella sp.
GCCCACCAAGGGTCCCCGCCTCGGAGGAGGCCCGGCTCACGAGCGTCTGCTGCTCGCGAACCTCGCCGCCGCCCTGTTCACTCACGAGCGCATTCAGACGACCGAGACGAAGGCCAAGCGCCTGCGTCCGCTCGCCGAGCGCCTCATCACCTTCGCCAAGCGGGGTGACCTCCACGCCCGTCGCCGGGTGCTCGGGATCATCTCCGACAAGGGTGTCGTGCACAAGCTCTTCACCGAGATCGCACCGCAGGTCGAAGACCGCGAGGGTGGCTACACCCGCATCACGAAGACCGGATACCGCAAGGGCGACAACGCTCCGATGGCGGTCATCGAGCTCGTGCTCGAGCCCGTCGTGAAGAAGCCGTCTGCGAAGAAGGCGGCCGCCGCAAAGGCTGCCGCTGAGAAGCCCGCCAAGGCCGCAAAGCCCGTTGCCGAGGAGGCTCCCACCGAGGAGACCACCGAGGTCGTCGAGGCCCCGGTCGAGGAGACTCCGGCCGAGGTCGTCGAGGAGACCGTCGCCGAGGAGACCCCTGAGGTCGCCGCGGATGAGGCTCCTGCCGAGGACGACGCAAAGTAGTAACCCCGTGACGGGCCCGTTGAGTGCTCGAGTCTCCGCTCCGGCGGGACTCGCGCTGCCGACGGGCCCGTCCGGCGTTTCCTGGCGGCGGGTGACGTTCGACGACGTCGACGCGATCGTCGAGTTGTACGCCGCGATCGCCCAGGCCGACCATCCGGAGTGGGCTTCACGCCGACACCCCCAGCGTCGCGTTCGTCGAAGAGTTCTGACGGCTATTTGCCCAAGATCGTGCCTATCCAGCGGGAAATAGGCACGAAGTCGGGCAAATAGCCCAATCTCGGGGCTAGAACGGGGTCGGCAGCGACAGGTCGGCTGATTCGTCGCGCAGCGGCGGCAAGGCGGCAAGTCGGTCGACGGCGTCGCTCACCGCGGCAGCGAAGATCCCGGCACCGATGGGTCCGAAGTGCACCTGATCCCGCGCCATCTCGTGGAGGTACGGCTGGATGGCGTCGTGCCAGTTGGCCAGCTCGACGTTGCGGTAGACGAGCGCGAAGGACGAGAGTTCGGCGTTGACTCCGGGGATCCACCCGCGCGGCGCCTGCGCATTGACGACGACGAGTTCGCGACCGGGTCCGATGATGCGCCGCACCTCCTCGAGGGTGCTCCGCTCGATCGGGCCGTTGGTGCCGAGGGCGATCACGACGACGGGACGCAGGGTGCCGGCGGCCGCATGGGCCTGCACGACAGCCGGGGCGGAGTACATCGAGCGGGACACCGAGGCGTCGATCGCGATCCCCGGGTAGGCGGCTTGCATGGCCGGGGCGGCGGCGAGCAGTACGGAGTCGCCGATCGCGGTGATCCCGTCACCGGTCGTGGCGGCATCTTCTGCTGCATCCTCGGCAGCGGGTGCGGGTGCCGCGGGGACGGCGGCGTCGATCGCCTCCTGGCCGGCTTCGATGAACGCCTGCGCTTCGCCGCGGCCCGGGTCGGCGACGAGGGCCGCGACGCTCGTGCCTGAGAGCGCCGTCACGAGCACCATCGCGAACATCGCGCCGAACGCTCGACGGCTGCGTGGGCGGGCGTCGAGCACGGCGCGCGCCGTCGCCCGGAACCCGTGTCGGCGGATCGGCTGTTCGATGAAGCGGTAGGAGAGCGCAGCTGCGACCACGGTGATGGCGAGTGCGATCCCGCCGAGCGTCGCAGCCTCCAGGCCTTCGCGCGGCCAGGTCGGCAGGGCGGAGCCGACGAGCACGAACACCGGCCAGTGCCAGAGGTAGAGGCCGTAGCTGCGCAACCCGACCCAGCGGATGGGTGCGAGGTCGAGCGCTCGGCCGAGGAGCGAGCCGGGCACCAGCAGGGCGGCGATGGCGACGGCGCTCAGCACGGCGACCAGCGCGAGGCCGCCGCGATACGTCAGGTTGGAGTCCCCGCTCATCAGGACCGACAGGGCGACGAGTGCCGCGACCGCGAGCGTGCCGGTGAGACCGAGCGTCCACCGCGCCACCCGGGATGTCATTCCCCCAGGTGTATCCCCGACCGCTGCGACGCCGCGCCCGAGGAGGAGCACCGCAAGGAAGGCGCCGACCGCGAGCCCGAACGCGTGGGTGTCGGTGCCGTAGTAGACGCGGGTCGGATCGATCGGGGAGTACGTCACCGCCATCCAGACCGCGGACGCGACAGCGATCGCCCCGATCGTGGCGAGTTTCGCCCACCGCGGGATGCGCACCAGCACGAGCACCGCGAGCAGGGGCCAGACGACGTAGAACTGCTCTTCGACGGCGAGCGACCACAGGTTGCGGAACAGCTCCGGCACCGTCTCGTCGAAGTAGGAGGCACCCTGCGCGATGAACAGCCAGTTGCTCGAGAAGGTCGTCGCCCCGACCACTTGGGTGCCGAGTCCAACAAGCACGTCGCCGCCGAGGAACAGCGCGGCGCTGCAACAGGCCAGCAACAGGATGCCGAGGGCGGGCAGCAGTCGGCGGGCGCGCCGGGTCCAGAAGCCGCGCAGCGAGATGCGTCCGGTGGCGGCGCGTTCGCGCAGCAGGAGGGTGGTGATGAGGAACCCGCTGACGACGAAGAAGATGTCCACGCCGAGGTAACCGCCGATGAGGGTTCCGGGAACGAGGTGGAAGACGATGACGGTTGTCACAGCGAGCGCCCGGATACCGTCGAGCCCCGGCACGCGGAAGCGGTCGGGTGAGGCGGTCAGGCTCGGCGGTGAGGTCATTTCGAATGTCGTCAACGGGGTAGGGATGACGTGAACCAGGGTAACCCGGTGCGGCAGACTCATTCTGTGGCTCGCATCCGGTTCGACCTCGCCTACGACGGCGGTGACTTCAACGGCTGGGCGAAACAGCCGGGCCTCCGCACCGTGCAGGGCGAACTCGAAGCTGCGTTCGCGACGATCTTTCGAAAGGTCGGGGCGGCCCCGGTCGTCACCGTCGCTGGTCGCACCGACGTCGGAGTACACGCGACGGGGCAGGTCGCCCACGTCGACCTCGACGACGCCCAGGTCACCGACCTCGACCGCCCTCGCCGTGGCGGTCCGGCGCCGATCGGGCTCGACGCCCTCGTGCGACGCCTCAACGGCATCGCCGGTGCGGCCGGTGACGTGCAGGTGCAGCGAGCGACGTTCGCGCCGCCCGGATTCGACGCCCGGTTCTCGGCCGCCTGGCGTCGGTACGAGTACCGCATCGCCGATGCCGCCGCTCTGCGCGACCCCCGCCGCCGCGGGTACGAAGTGTGGCATCCGACCGCTCTCGACCTCGACGCGATGGATGGGGCTGCGCGCAGCCTGCTCGGCCTGCACGACTTCGCGTCGTTCTGCCGACCCCGGGAGGGGGCGACCACCATCCGCACCCTGCAGGAGTTCGCCTGGACCCGGGATGTCGACGGGGTGCTGGTCGCGCACGCGCGGGCCGACGCCTTCTGTCGCTCGATGGTGCGCGCCCTCGTCGGGGCGTGTCTCGCCGCGGGCGACGGGCGGCTGGCGACCCGCCGAGTGCCCGAACTCAGGGATGCGGCCGCCCGCACGGGCGAGTTCGCTGTCGCGCCAGCCAAGGGTCTGACGCTCGTCGGAGTGGGCTACCCGCCGGACGACGAACTCGCCGCCCGCGCCGAGCAGACCCGCGCGCGCCGGGATTCGCCGGGCTCGTCGTTTGACCCGGATGGCGGCCTGGACTAGTCTTACGAAGTTGCCTCCACCCTGGACGCAGCGATCCGAGCCCTCCACCGCAGGGTTCGCCTCCATCGGAGGCGAACGCTCACCGGAGTGGGATTCACGATCTCCTCGAAGAAAGCAGTTCACACTGTGACGCGTACGTTCAGCCCCAAGCCGGCGGACATCAAGCGCGACTGGGTCGTCATCGACGCGACCGATGTCGTGCTGGGTCGTCTGGCCAGCCACGCCGCCGCCCTTCTGCGCGGCAAGCACAAGCCGACTTTCGCCCCGCACATGGACATGGGTGACTTCGTCATCGTCGTCAACGCGGAGAAGATCGCGCTGACCGGTCAGAAGCTCGAGAAGAAGCTCGCCTACCGCCACTCCGGTTACCCGGGCGGCCTCTCGGCACAGACCTACGTCGAGATGCTC
>CAZCEE010000250.1:0-4086 GCA_964497165.1 uncultured Schumannella sp.
GTTGCGGCCGAGCTTGCGGTAGGGCTCGGTGTCGACGATGCCGTTCTCGCGCAATGTCTTCGCAATCGCGGCGGCGTCGATCGAGTCGTCGAAGTCGATCGTCGCGACCACCTGCGAGCGGTCGGCCGGGTCGACGACGAACGGCGTCGCGAACGAGGATGCTTCCGCCCAGTCGTAAAGAGCGCCCGACGATTCTTTCGTGCGGGCGTCGGCCCAGGCGAGACCGCCGCTGGAGTTGATCCAGTCGAGCTGGTTCTCCAGCAGCAGCAGGGTCGCGATCGCCGGGGTATTGAGGGTCTGGTCGAGGCGGCTGTTGTCGAGTGCGTTCTTGAGGCTCAGCACCTCAGGAATCCAGCGGTCGCTCGCCGCGATCCGTTCGATGCGTTCGACCGCCGTCGGCGACACGAGTGCGAACCAGAGGCCGCCGTCGCTCGCCAGGTTCTTCTGCGGCGCGAAGTAGTAGACGTCCGTCTCGGCCGCGTCGAACAGCACGCCGCCCGCCGCGCTCGTGGCGTCGATCACGGTGAGCGCGCCCGGGTCGCCGTGCACGCGCGTCACCGGCGCCATGACACCGGTCGAGGTCTCGTTGTGGGTCCAGGCGTAGAGGTCGATGCCGGCGAGCACCTCGACATCGGCGCGCTGACCGCCGGGCACCTGGATGACGTGGGGCGTCTCGAGGAACGGCGCGGCCGCCGCGGCGGCGAACTTCGCGCCGAACTCTCCGAACGCGAGGTTCTCGCTGCGCTTTTCGATGAGTGAGAACGCCGCCATGTCCCAGAACGCGGTCGAGCCACCGTTGCCGAGCAACACCTCGTAGCCATCGGGGATGGTGAAGAGGTCGGCGAGGCCGGAGCGTACGCGGCCCACGAGGTTCTTGACCGGCGCCTGGCGGTGCGAGGTTCCGAGCAGGGCGGCGTTCGCCCGCAGGTGCTCGATCTGTTGCGCGCGCACCTTCGAGGGTCCGCAGCCGAACCGACCGTCCGAAGGCAACAGGTCGCGGGGGATCTCAAGGCTCGGCATGGTCGGATTCTACCGGCGCGCCGAACTAGGCTGATCACCTTGGGAGGCCGCCACCGATGACCGATCTCGTCGACACGACGGAGATGTATCTCCGCACCATCTACGACCTCGAAGAAGAGGGCATCATCCCGCTGCGAGCGCGCATCTCAGAGCGGCTGGGTCATTCCGGGCCGACCGTGTCGCAGACCATCGGGCGCATGGAACGCGACGGCCTGGTGCGGGTCGAGGGCGACCGCCACCTCGAGTTCACCCCCGAGGGTCGCAGTCGCGCCCTGCACGTGATGCGCAAACACCGTCTCGCCGAGCGTCTGCTGCACGACGTCATCGGTCTCGACTGGAGCCTCGTTCACGACGAAGCCTGCCGCTGGGAGCACGTCATGAGCGAGCAGGTCGAGCGCCGGCTGCTTGAGGTGCTCGGCAACCCGACGGAGTCGCCCTACGGCAACCCGATCCCGGCACTCGAAGAGATCGGCGGGAAGGCGTCCCGGCCGTTCCTCGAAGGTGTCATCAACATCGTCGAGCGGGTGCGCGGGGAGGAGTCGCCGATTTCGGCCAATGTGCGGCGCCTCGGCGAGCCGGTGCAGTTCGAGCCGGAGCTGCTCGAGCAGTTGCGTGCCGCCGGCGTGGTGCCGGGCGCGCAGGCGACGATCTCGTCGGTCGGCGGGTATGTGCTGGTGCGAGTCGACGGCTTCGGCGAGGGGCTCGAACTGCCCCCCGAGGTCGCAGTCCACGTCTACGTCGCGAGCTGAACTCACCCCGCCCTACCCCCCTTTCGGGGGGAGAACGATTTGTCGCCGTGCGCCTGGGGTTGACCTCCCAAGAGGCTCACGTATAGTCAACGGGTCCTCTCGGCCACGCAAGCCGGTCGGAGGCCGCGCTGCAGGGCGCCTCGCATCCCATCCTCTGCCGCGCGACGTGACATACGACAAGGATGGGGCCGCTGAGAGTGCGGCGCGGCGCGGGAGTCTCTCATTGTTCTCTAGCTCTGCAGGTCGTCTTGCCCCCCACGCGACCGAATCCGAATCCCCGTCCACTTCTGCATCGGCGTTCCGTCGCCCGCGCCTGCGGGTGCTGCCGCTTCTGGTGATGGGAGTCGCCGTTCCGTCGATTTTCGCGACGGTCGCGTTCCCCGCATACGCCTACCGCTCCACGGAATCCGCGACCGGCGAGGTCGGAACCGCGCTGAGCGCCGAGGCGCAGAGCGTCGAGGTTGTCGCCTCCGTCGAGCCCGCCGCCGTCACCGGACTCGACGCGTACGGTGCCACTTCGGCCGCCGAGATGGCGCGAATCGCCCAGGCGGCGCGCTACGCGTCATACAGCGGCCCGAGCGTGCGCGACCTGCTCGCCAACCCGCCGTACCCGGGCTACGACCCGAACACGATCGTCTCGATCGCGATGCAGTACCTGGGTTCCCCCTACGTCTACGGCGGTGCCTCCCCGGCCGGTTTCGACTGCTCGGGCTTCACGCAGTTCGTCTTCGCCCACGTCGGCATCTCGCTGCCGCACTCGTCAAGCGCACAGGGTCGGATGACCGCGATCGCCCCCGAAGCGGCGATGGCGGGCGACCTCGTCTTCACCGACGGAGGCGGCCACGTCGGCATCTACCTCGGCAACGGCACGATGATCCACGCGTCGACGCCGTCGACGGGTGTGAAGATCAGCAAGCCGTGGGGCGCCTACTGGTTCGTGCGCGTCGGCATCTGAGCCGACACAGCTTAGGAATCTTCACCGTGCCGTGACCGGGGCGAGCGGTTTCTGCGGTTACCCTAGAACCCTCGGTCATTCGAGGATCCAGGAGAGTCGTATGCGAAACATGGGCAGCATCCCCACCAAGGATGCGCGCGCACTGTTCCGGATACGGCGCAGCATTCGCCCGGTCGTGCACTGTCACGTTCCGGTCGTGTGAGGCGCTGTCGTTCGCGACGGCGCCTTTTTGTTCCTCCACGATCCTCGTCAGCCGGGGAGTCGAATGCCTGCAAGCCGTGCAGGCGCCTTCGAGAGGAGATTCCGTCGTGCGCACCTTGGTACTCAATGCCGGCTACGAGCCGCTCGCCGTCGTGTCGTTCAAGCGAGCGCTCGTGCTCGTGCTCACCGGTAAGGCAGCGATCATCATGAGCGATGCCGATCACCCGGTGATCGGCATCTCGGGGGAGTGGGATCGGCCGTCGGTCGTCATCCTGCGCCGCTACGTGAAGGTGCCGTCAGGTCGCAACGTTCCGGTGTCGCGCCGCGGGGTGCTGCGGCGCGACGGTCAACGCTGCGCGTACTGCGCCGCCGGTGCCTCGACGATCGATCACGTGATGCCGCGTTCGCGCGGCGGCGCCGACACCTGGGAGAACCTGGTCGCGTGCTGCCTGCGCTGCAACAACGTGAAGGGTGACCGCACTCCGCAAGAGATGGGCTGGTCGCTGCGCACCATCCCACGCGCTCCGCACGGCACCGCCTGGCTCGTGCGCGGGGTCGAACGTGCCCAACCGCAGTGGGAGGAGTTCCTCGCGCCCGCCGCGTGAGGTTCGTTATCTCACCGTGACTTCCCAGGATCGTTCGCGTAAGGTCGAAAGGTCGCTGACCCGGAGGCCAATAACGTGACGGATAGCGAGTTCCCTGATCCGTTTCAGGGACTCCTCGGCGAGCTGGATGCGGATTCGCGCTCCTCGCTCGCTCAGCCGTCAGTCGTCCCCGAAAGCTCCGCCGTCGTGAGCACCGAGGCTCCCGGTTTCTCGTCGCGTCGCGAGATGCGTGAGGCCGGTGCCTACCGGGCGACCGAGATTGCTCCGGCCGCCCGCACCACCGTGACCCGCACCCGCCCGACGAAGAAAGCCAAGCGCACCCGCACTCGGGATGTCGTGCGCAGCGACCTCGCGAAGCCGGCCCGCAGCAGCTTGCGCCGCAAACTCAGCAGCGCGGGCGTCATGACGGTCGTCGTCGGGCTCTTCGCCTCACTGACCTTGCCGGCCTTCGCCGACCAGAACGGTCTCGCCCAGAACGCGGAACCGCTCGACGCTCAGGCGGTCGAGATCACCGCGGCGACCACCGATCAGTCGGCAAGCATCCGCGACAGTTACG
>CAZCEE010000251.1:0-4084 GCA_964497165.1 uncultured Schumannella sp.
CGCACGACCCGGCCACCTCCTCGCTCGCGCACGGGATTGGGAGACACGCCCTAGTGCTGAGCGGTCAGCTGGCGGGCGAGCAGGGCGTCGATCGCGGCGCGGGTGCGCGCGTACGGCTCTGCGCTGTCGAACAGCAGGGATGAGTCGTTGGCGGCATCCAGTAACGCGCTGATCTCGAAGGCGAGCTGGGTCGCGTCGGTGCCCTCGGCGAGTTCGCCCGTGGCGACCGCGCGGGTGATCGCCTCGGCGAGAAACGTGCGCCAGCGCAGCAGGTTCGCGGTGACGGCATCCCGAATCGCGCCGGGGCGTGACCGGTACTCGGAGGTGACGGCGGCGAAGAAGCAGCCCCCCGGAAAGACCCGGGTCTCGCTGTAGTCGAGCCACGACTCGATGAGCGCGCGCAGCCGGGGGAGTCCGGCGGGTGCGGTGAGCGCGGGCGCGATGACGATGCGCTGAAAGATCTCGGCCGCCGACGCGACGGTCGCGAGCTGCAGCTCCTCTTTCGAGCCGAACAGCCCGGCGATGCCGCCTTTGCTCATCGACACCGCGGACGCGAGCCCCCCGATCGACAGGCCGTCGAGGCCCGAGACGGTGGCGAGGTCGACGGCGACCGACATGACGGCTTGGCGGGAGACATCCCCGCGCGCGCGGCGCCCGTCGGTCACGGTCATGTCGTCCATCTTCCACCTTGCGTACGATCGTTCGATCTGATTATATACGAACGATCGTACGGATAGAACAGGACACGATATGGCTTTCGCCCCCCGCGCCGCCCGCACCACCCTGAGGATGCTGAGCGTCGTCGCCCCGCCGCTCGCCGCCGAACTCGGCTACCGCATCTGGCGCAACCTCGGCACCCCGGAGCGGGTGCGCCCGCACGACGCCGACGTGCACGAGCGCGCCGCCCGCGGCACGCTCGACCTCGCCGACTCGCGCGTCGCGACCTACACCTGGGGCGACGGTCCCGAGATCGTGCTGCTCGTGCACGGCTGGCGCAGCCGCGCGTCGCGCTTCTCGGCGGTCGTGCGCGAACTCGAATCGCCCGGCCGCACCATCGTCGCCTTCGACGCGCCGGGCAACGGCGACTCGACGGGCAAGTGGGTCACGGTGCTCGACTACGCCCAGATCATCGCCCGGCTGAGTGCCCGGTACGGCGGCATCGACACGATCGTCGCCCACTCGTTCGGCGTGCTCGCGACGTTCCTCGCGGTGCGCGAAGGGGCGCTCGTCAGCCGACTCGTGAGCGTCTCGGGGGTTCACGATGTCGACGAGATCCTCGACGAGTTCGCCCGCCAAGCGGGGCTCACCGGCCGCGCGAAGGCAGGGCTGCGCTCACGGATCGAACAGCGCACCTTTCCGCAGGTGGTCGACATCTGGCGTCGCTTCGTCGCCGAACTCGACCCCGCCGACATCCGCACCCCGCTTCTGCTCGTGCACGACCAGCGCGACCCGGTCGTCGACCCGCAGCAGTCGGAGCTGATCGCCGAGGCGCACAACGGGCCGACCCACCTGGTGCTCACCGACGGCCGGGGGCACGTGCGCATCCTCAGCGACCCGAAGGTGGTGGGCGAGATCCGGCGGTTCGCCGACGGCGTGCGCGAGCCACTTGTCGCCGATCGGCTCTGAAGGGCTGACGGTGCTCGACCGTAGAGTCCGAGGATGTCGGCATCCCGTTTCGGACTCCTGTGGGGTTTCGTCGGGGTGCTGGGGTTCTCGCTCACCCTGCCGCTGACCCGCATCGCGGTCGGCGGGCTGTCGCCGCTCTTCATCGGATCGGGGCGGGCCGTCATCGCCGCGATTCTCGCCGCCCTCGTACTGGGCATCACCCGGCAACGCCGGCCGCACGGGTCGCAGTGGTGGCGGCTGGCGCTCGTCGGGGCGGGGGTGATCGCCGGCTTCCCGCTGCTCACCTCGTACGCGCTCACCACGGCATCCGCGAGTCACGGCGCCGTCGTGATCGCGTTGCTGCCGGCGGTGACCGCGGTGTTCGCCGTCATCCGCGGTCACGAGCGGCCGCCGCTGCCGTTCTGGATCTTCGCCGCGCTCGGCGCCGTCGCAGCTCTCGTCTTCGCATCGCTGCAGGCCGACGGGCTCGGGCCGCCGGTGTGGACCGACCTGCTGTTCTTCGGCGCCGTCATCGCCGCCGCGCTCGGCTACTCGGAGGGCGCGATCCTTTCCCGGGAACTCGGGGCGTGGCAGACGATCTCGTGGGCGCTCGTGCTCGCCGCTCCGGTCATGGCCGTGCTGACGGTGATCTCGTGGGTGCTGCAACCGCCGGATGCCAGCGGAGTCGAGTGGGCGTCGTTCGCCTACCTCGCGGTGATCAGCATGTTCGTCGCATTCTTCGCGTGGTACCGCGGCCTCGCGATCGGACCGGTCGCCCGCGTCAGCCAGGTGCAGCTCGTGCAACCCGTGCTGACGCTCGGCTGGGCGGCGCTGCTGCTCGGCGAGGAACTCACGCTTCCGCTGCTGCTCGGCGGGTTCGTCGTCATCCTCTGTGCCGCGCTCGCGGTGCGGGTGCGACTCGCGCGGGTCTAGCTTCCGGCGACTTTGAGGGCTGCGGCGAAGTCTCTTGCTTTGGTCAACCCTGTGTCGAGCGGGGAGACGACCTTCTCGCTGACGACCTTTTCGATCTCGACGAGAAGCCGCTTCCGTGCCCGACGTCGTCGAGATGCTGCGGTGATCGCGCCGAGCACCCCACCGAGAAGACCGAGCAGGATGCCAGCGAGCACCGCCGCGACGATGAGCAGGGTGGGCACCGCCCATCCTTCGACCTGCGGGATCTCGGGTGCGGGCATCCCGATGCGGGGCAGCAGCGCGGCGGCGAGCAGCCAGCCGGCGCCGACGAGCCCGGCCATCACGACGAGCCACTGCAGCACGGCGAAGATCGCCCACCACCACGACCCGCGGGCGGGCAGCGGGGTGCGGGCGATCGCGAGGTCGAGGGCTTCGGGCAGCGTCGCGAGGGCGCTCTCGGCGTCGGACCGCAGGGCGCTGCGCCAGGTCTCGGTGAGCCCATCGGCGGCAATGTCGGTGAACTCGCGCACGGCGATCGAGACCCGCGCCTTCGCGGCGGCGTTCGGCGGCGGCAGGCTCGTGCGGTGGACGGCCGGATCTTTCCCCGTACGGGCGGGGCCGAGGCCGAGTCGGGTGAGCGGGTCGGCACGAAGGCGCGCGATCCACGAGACGACGGGCCAGCCCGTGGCCTGCGCGGAACGCTTGCGGTACGACCCGGCGACGGCGCGCGCGACGACATTCGCTCCGGCGGCGATCCCGACCTCTTCGACGAGCCGGGCGCGGGCGCGCGGGTCGAGACGGCGCACTTCCCCCGGCGACGTGAGTTGGTCGGCGAGAGCGGCGACGTCGGCAGCGAGTCGGGCATCCCGTGCGCTGCGAGCGGCAGCGAGGTCACCGATGGCTTTACGTACAGCGTCGATGCCGGCGCCAGTGCGGGCGCTCGCCGCGATCACTTTCGCCTTCGCGATGCCGTCCCGGTCGACGATCTGCGTGAGCGAAGCGACGACCTTTGGCACGTCACCGGGCGCCAGCAAATCGGTCTGATTAAGCACGATGAGGGTGACTTCGGCGTGCCGCGCGTGCGGGGTGATGAACTGCGCGTGCAGCACGTCGTCGGCGTACTTCTGCGGATCGACGACCCAGACCAGCGCGTCGACCTGAGCCGCGAGGCGTTCGGCGATCGCCCGGTTGCCGCTCTCGATCGAGTCGAAGTCGGGAAGGTCGAGCAGCACGAGTTGCCGTGCCCGCGGGTCGAGAGGGTCTTCCCGCACGATGCGATCCCGCACCTCGAGCCAGTCGAGCAGGTCGACCGCGCCCTCCGGGTCCCAGGTCACCGCGAGCGCCTCCGAGGTGGTGGGGCGCCGCACGTGGGTGCGCGCGACATCCTCACCGACGAGCGCGTTGACGAGACTCGACTTGCCTGACCCGGTTGCCCCGAACACCCCGACGACGGTGGAGCCGGGCGAGAGCTCGCGACGCCGGGATGCCCGCTCGAGCAGGGCATCCGCGTCGGTTGCCAGCGCGGTCGGGATGCGCTCACCCCCGGCGGTGCGCAGAGTGCGCAGGG
>CAZCEE010000252.1:0-4081 GCA_964497165.1 uncultured Schumannella sp.
GGAAGATCGCGATCTTCGAACGCCTCGGCGGCGTCGCGCGTGAATCATCCGACCCGTGGAACAACGCCGGCACGGGCCACGCGGCCCTGTGCGAACTCAACTACACGCCCGAGCTCTCGGACGGCTCGATCGACATCGCCAACGCGGTGAAGGTCAACGAGCAGTTCCAGGTGTCGCGGCAGTTCTGGTCGTACCTCGTCAGCGCGGGCCTGCTGCCCGAGCCGAAGAGTTTCATCAACCCTGTTCCGCACATGAGCTTCGTCTGGGGTGCCGACAACGTCGCGTACCTCAAGAAGCGGTTCGAGGCGCTCAAGGACCACCCGCTGTTCGCGGGCCTCGAGTACTCGGAAGACGCGGCCGTCATCCGCTCCTGGGCGCCGCTGCTCATCCCCGGCCGCCGCAAGGATCAGCCGATCGCGGCCACCCGCATCCCGTCGGGCACCGACATCGACTTCGGATCGCTCACCCACACTCTCGTCGACTCGCTCGTCGAGAATGGCGCGTCGCTGTACCTCAACCACCGCGTCACCGGCCTGCGGCGATCCCGCAAGACCGGGCTGTGGAAACTCGCGGTAAGACACGATGTCGGGTCGACGTCTCGCGAGTTCACCGCCTGCTTCGTGTTCGTCGGGGCCGGCGGCAACGCCCTCAACCTGCTTCAGCGTTCCGGTATCCGCGAGATCCGCGGGTACGGCGGGTTCCCGATCAGCGGCCAGTTCCTGCACACTGACGACCCCGATCTGGTGCGGAAGCACTCGGCGAAGGTCTACGGCAAAGCATCGGTCGGTGCGCCGCCGATGTCGGTGCCGCACCTCGACACCCGCGTGATCGACAGTCAGTCGAGTCTGCTCTTCGGCCCCTACGCCGGCTTCTCGACGAAATACCTCAAGACCGGTTCCTACCTCGACCTGTTCGCGGCGCTGCGCTGGCACAACCTCGGCACGTTCATCGGCGCCGGGCTGAAGAACCTGTCGCTCGTCTGGTATCTCCTCACCGAGGTGCTGGCGACGCGGGCGAAGAAGATCCGCGCGTTGCAGCAGTTCGCGCCCACCGCCGACGGGCGCGACTGGCGCCTGATCAGCGCCGGCCAGCGGGTGCAGATCATGAAGCGTGACGCGAACGGCAAAGCGGTCATCCAATTCGGCACCGAAGTGGTCGCCGGCGCCGACGGCACCATCGCCGGGCTGCTCGGCGCCTCGCCGGGCGCTTCGACAGCCGTACCGATCATGCTCGACGTGATCGCCAAGTGCTTCCCTGACAAGACGGATGCCTGGCGCCCGCAGCTCGAAACGATGATCCCCTCATACGGAGACACCCTGTCGAGCAACAAGGCGACGGCGAAGTCGACACTGTCGCGCACCGCGAAGGCACTCGGAATCCCAGCCTGACCCTTGCCAAGCAATCGAACGTATGTTCGAATGTGGGGATGAGGTGGAGTGGACAGGCGGTCGGGGCCGAGACTCCCGCCGCGCTGCCCGGGCTCGGCACGCTTCGCGGTCTCGTACGTTCCGTGCAGACCCCGGAGTTCGCCGGCATCACCTTCCACGAGGTGCTCGCCAAGTCGGCGCTCAACCAGGTGCCGGGCTCCTCGAATGCGCTCCCGTTCGGCTGGACCATCAACCCATACCGGGGCTGCAGCCACGCGTGCGTGATGTGCTTCGCGCGCCAAACCCATACCTACCTCGACTTCGACGCGGGCCGCGACTTCGACTCCGAGATCGTCGTCAAAGTGAACGTCGCCGAGGTACTCGCGAAAGAGCTCGCCCGCCCGTCGTGGGGTCGACATCCAGTCGCCCTCGGCACCAACACCGACCCCTACCAGCGCGCCGAAGGCCGCTACCGGTTGATGCCCGGCATCATCGCTTCGCTCGCCGCCTCGCACACGCCGTTCAGCATCCTCACCAAAGGCACGCTGCTGCGTCGCGACATCCCGCTGCTCCAGGAAGCGGCCGAGCGTGTGCCCGTCGACGTCGCCATGACGATCGACATCTTCGACGCCGGGTTGCGCGAGTCGATCGAGCCCGGGGCGCCGACCACCGAGGCGCGTCTCGCCACCGTGAAGGCGGTACGGGATGCCGGCCTGCCCTGTTCGGTGTTCCTGATGCCGGTCTTCCCCTACCTCACCGACTCCGTCGAGCACCTCGACCGGGCCCTGGCGGCGATCGCCGAGTCCGGGGCTCAATCGGTCGCCTACTCGGCGCTGCACCTCAAGACGGGGGCGCGCGAATGGTTCTTCGCGTGGCTTGCACGGGAGCATCCCGAACTGCTGCCGCACTACAGGCGGCTGTATCCGATGCGGCAGGTCTACCCGCCCGCCGCATACCGTCGGTGGCTCGCCGCCCGGGTGCGGCCGTTACTGCGCGGATACGGCCTCGAACGCCCACCCCGCGGGGCCCTCGTTCCCCCGCCTGCGGCGGCGGGCATCCAACCGACACTGTTCTGACGTCGAGCCGATCAGGTGGGTTCAGACATAGGCTGGTTCGGTGAGCACCATCGAGCATCGACCCGCCTCGTCGGCGCTCCCGGCTGGCGGGCGCAGCGCAGGGCGCGCCACCGCCGCCGTGCGGCTCGCGATCCTCGACGACCACGAAGTACTGCTCGACAGCCTGAGTAGCTGGATCGCCGCCAACGCCACCGACTTCGATGTCGTGCTGATGGCACCCACCTGGCTGCAACTCGTGCACAGCCCGGCATTCCCGACGGATCTGGTGTTCATCGACTTCCAGCTCAAAGAGCCGATCTCGATCGAAGCACGGGTGCGCACCTGCCGCGCGGCCGGGGCGAAAGTCATCGTGCTCTCCAGTGTCGACACCCGCGAAGCCCGCGAACGCGCACTCGCCGCCGGCGCCGCCGCGTTCCTGTCGAAGTCGCTCACCATGGCGGCCGTCATGGAAACCGCGCGTCGGGTCATGGGGATCCAGAGCGACCCCGCGGCACGCGTGTGGCGCCCGGCGCCCGGTGGGGCAGCGGCCCACACCCGGCCGAAGCTGAGCCCCGGAGAGGCGGAGGCGCTGCGGCTCTACGCGACGGGGTACAGCACGTCGGAGGTCGCGACGCGCATGAATGTGCAATATGAGACCGCGAAGACCTACCTGCGCAGGGTGCGCGAGAAATATGCACGCGTCGACCGTCCCGCGAGCAAGAAGGCGGATCTCATCCGTCGCGCCGCGGAAGACGGATACCTCGAGTAGCGCGAATGGCGAAACTGTATTTCCGCTACGGGGCGATGAACTCGGGCAAGAGCACGGCCCTGCTGCAAGCCGCCTACAACTATGAGGAGCGCGGGCAGCAGGTGCTGCTCGCCAAGCCGGCGATCGACTCCAAAGGTGAAGCCGAGATCGTGTCCCGACTCGGCGTCTCGCGGCCCGTCGACTTCACCATCGCACCGGATGAAGACGTGCTCGCCGCGTTCATGACCCGTCGTGAGCAGGTGATCCGCGAAACCGGGTCGGATGTCGCATGCCTTCTGCTCGACGAAGTGCAATTCCTCGGCGAGCAGCAGATCGACGACCTGCTTCGGATCGCCATCGACGAAGACGTGCCGGTGCTCGCCTACGGCATCCGCACCGACTTTCAGACCATCGCGTTCCCCGGCAGCCGCCGGCTGCTCGAGATCGCGCACTCGCTCGAAGAGCTGAAGACGATCTGCCGTTGCGGGCGCAAAGCGATCTTCAACGCCCGCACCGTCGACGGGGTCTTCGTCTTCGACGGCGATCAGGTCGCGATCGATGGAGTCGACGTGACCTACGAGTCGCTCTGCGGCGCCTGCTACCTCGAAGAGTCGGGCGGCGTGCTCAACCGAGGCTGGCGTCCCAAGTACGACTTCTCCGCCGGCTCAGCGCCCGACGCCGACTTCTCGTAGCGCTCGGCGGCCGGTGGCGGTCCCTCGGGACGCGAGCGGCGTCAGTGGGAGCGCTCGTACGCCTCGCGCACCTCGGCCGAGATGCGGCCGCGGTCGCCGACCGAGTAGCCGTGGCCCTGCGCCCAGGAGCGGATGGCGGCGAGCTCGCCGCTCGCGTTGCGGCTTGAGCGACGCGCGCCCGAGCTGCCACGCGTGTCGGCGACGGAACGCCCGGCAGAG
>CAZCEE010000253.1:0-4051 GCA_964497165.1 uncultured Schumannella sp.
CCCTGGATCCTCCCGCCGGCGACGCTGCCCGCGAACGCCTGGAGGGGATGCTCGTCGCGCCCGCCGACGCCCTCACGGTGAGCGAGGTCTTCGATCTCACCAGCTTCGGCGAGCTCACGCTGAGCGAAGGCGGCCTGCTCGTGCAGCCGACGGAGCTCGCACGACCCGGAGCGGCCGCGCAGGCGATCGCCGCCGAGAACGCCCTGCGCCGCGTGCTCCTCGACGACGGCAGCAACGTGCGCCTGAACGTGACGACCGCCCCCTACCTCACGCCCGGCACACCCGTGCGGGTGGGGGATGTCGTCGCCTTCACCGAGCCGCTCGTGCTGGGTTACGGATTCGGCGCCTGGCGCCTCCAGCCGGCCGACGGCACGGCAGACGGGGTGTTCGCCCCGCAGAACACCCGCCCCGCCGCCCCGGACGCGGTGGGCGGTGACCTCCGCGTCGCGGCGTTCAACGTCTTGAACTACTTCGTCACCTTCGACCCCGCCGTCGGGCGCGGTGCGAGGAGCCCCGAGCAGTTCGAGCTGCAGGCGGGCAAGATCGTGCCGGCGATTCTCGCCCTCGGCGCCGACGTCGTGACCCTCATGGAGATCGAGGACACCGACTCGACGGGGCACACCCCCGGAAACGCGGATGTCGCGCTCGCCGACCTCGTCGCGCGACTCAACTCCGCCGAGGGTGCCGAGGTGTGGGCGTACGTGCCGCTGCCCGACGAGCTGTACACCGCCGACCGTGACGTCATCCGCAACGGCATCATCTACCGCGCGGATGTCGTGCAACCGGTGGGCGACCCGGTGGGCCTTGTCGACGAGACCGTGTGGGACAACGCCCGCGAGCCGATCGCGCAGACCTTCGTGAAAGACGGCGACGCGCTCACCGTCGTCGCGAACCACTTCAAGTCGAAGGGCACCGCGGCGGGCGCGACGGGCGACAACGCCGACAGTGGCGACGGGCAGGCGCTCTGGAACGGCGACCGGGTGCGGCAAGCGCAGTCGCTCGCCACGTTCGCGGCGGACCTCGCCGAGCAGACCGGCGACGACGACGTGCTGCTGATGGGCGACTTCAACGCCTACAGTCGCGAAGACCCGATCGTCGCCCTCGAAGACGCTGGTTACGTCGACCTCGGGCGCGCATTCGATCCCGGACGGTACAGCTACGTGTTCGACGAGCTCTCGGGCTCGCTCGACCACGGCCTCGCCTCGGAGCCACTCGCCGAGAAGGTGACGGATGCCGTGCACTGGAACATCAACGCGGTCGAGTCGTTCGCCTACCAGTACCCCGGCGACCCCGAGCTCTACGCCGTCAACCCGTACCGATCGAGCGACCACGACCCCCTCGTGATCGGCATCGACCTCGTGGAAACCTGCGCGGGTCTCGAGCCGACGATCATCGGAACCGAGGGCGACGACGTGCTATCCGGCACCAGCAATGCCGACGTCATCATGGGGCTGGGCGGTGACGACACCATCTCGGGCCGAAACGGCGACGACGTGCTGTGCGGCGGCGCAGGCGACGACGAGCTATGGGGAGGCAACGGCGACGACGTCTTGCTGGGCGGGTTCGGCGCCGACAGCCTCTCGGGTGGCAACGGCGACGACGACCTCATCGGCGGTCCCGGTTGGGACGAGCTGTTGCAGGGCCGCGGCAACGGGGAGGAGACGCAGGGCGGCCCGGAATCGTGACCGATGGGGCCGACTCAGCCATGTAGAGTGCAGCAATGCAGAGTCGCATGGCGGCTGTCTTCGCGCCCATCATTGCCGTCGTCGTGCTCGTTTCAGGGTGCACCGCGTCGGATTCCCCCGACCCCGCCACTCTGGTCAATGAGTCGAGTGACACCACTGAGGCGCAGACCAGCGCCCACCTCGAGCTCACGGTTGAGGGCGAGATCGTCGAACTGCCGATCGAGGCGATCACGGGCGATCTCACCCAGACTCCTGAGGTTGCCGCCACGGGCACCCTCGACGTGACGTACCTTGGCCAGCAGCTCGTCGGGGTCGAGTTCGTGGTCTTCGACGGTGCCATCTGGGTCGCGATCGCGCCGGGGAGCAGTCTGGTGAACTTCGGGCCGGCATCCGCCATCTACGACGTCGCCGCGATCCTGGACCCCGACGCGGGACTGGCCAACCTGCTCGCCAACTTCTCTGATGCCGAGACCGACGGCAGCGAGACCGTCGCCGGGGTTGACTCGGTACGCATCACGGGCACGGTCACCGCGGACGCGGTCAACAAGCTCCTCCCGCAGCTCGGGGTGACGGACCCCGTGCCTGGCACGGTCTGGATCTCCCCGGAGGGCAACCACGAGCTGATCCAGGTCCAGTTGGAGCCCAGCCCCGGCAACACCGTCACGATGACCCTGTCTAACTGGGGCGAACCGGTCACCGTCGACAACCCGGCGCCATGATGCAGGGCCCGCCCCCGGCCCCCGGGCGGGTGCGGACCAACCGTCGCGTCGCGATCAGCGCGGCAAGTCTCGCAGTGGCGCTGGGCGCGATCGACACCTACGTTGTCGTCACGATCATGACCGACATCATGCGTGACGTCGGCATCGGAGTGAATCAGGTCCAACGGATCACCCCGATCATCACCGGCTACCTGCTCGGCTATGTCGCGGCGATGCCGCTCCTCGGTCGGTTGTCGGATCGGTTCGGGCGGAAGGTGATCATCCAGCTCAGCCTGGCCGGATTCGCGCTCGGCTCGGTGGTCACGGCACTGTCGACAGATCTCACCGTGTTGGTCGTCGGACGCACTCTCCAAGGGGTCGCCAGTGGCGCGCTGCTGCCGGTGACGCTGGCCTTGGCCGCCGAACTGTGGGCTGCGCGCAACCGTGCAACGGTGCTCGGCGGGATCGGTGCCGCCCAGGAACTGGGCAGCGTGCTCGGCCCGATCTACGGCATCGCCCTGGTCGCGTTGTTCCAGCATTGGCAGGCCGTCTTCTGGGTCAACGTGCCGCTGGCGGCGATCGCGATGGTGATGATCCACGTCAGCCTGCCCGGGCGACAGAGAAGTGATGACCGCCCGAAGATCGACGTGCTCGGTGGTCTTCTGCTGGCCGTCGCCCTGGGCCTCGCGGTGATCGGGCTCTATAACCCGGCGCCCGACGGCACGCAACTGCTGCCCGCCTGGGGAGTGCCGATGCTGATCGCCGCCGCCGTTGCGGCCGTCGCGTTCGTCGTCTGGGAGAGGTTCGCCCGCACCCGCTTGCTGGAACCGGCGGGAGTGCACGTCAGACCCTTCCTCGCGGCCCTTGGCGCGTCGTTGGCCGCAGGCGCGGCGCTGATGGTGACACTCGTCAACGTCGAGCTGTTCGGTCAGGGTGTCCTGGCTCAGGACCAGAACCAGTCCGCCTTCCTGCTGTTGCGCTTCCTCGTCGCGCTGCCGATCGGGGCGCTACTCGGCGGATGGCTGGCCACCCGGATCGGAGACCGGATCGTCGCGTGCACGGGCCTGCTCGTCGCCGCGGCGGGCTATCTGCTGATCTCGAAATGGCCCGTCGATGTGTTGACGGCACAACACGATCTCGGGCTGTTCACCATCCCGACGCTCGACACCGACCTGGTGATCGCCGGTCTCGGCCTCGGCCTGGTGATCGGCCCACTGACATCGGCGACGCTTCGGGCAGTTCCCGCCGCCCAGCACGGGATCGCGTCGGCAGCTGTCGTGGTCGCCCGCATGATCGGCATGCTGCTCGGCGTCGCGACGCTGAGCGCATGGGGCCTTTACCGCTTCAACCAGCTGCTCTCGAGCCTGCCCGCCAGTACCGGCGACACTCTCGAGGAACAGCTGTCAGCCGAGGCCGGCCGGCTCCGCGAGGCGTACGCCCTGCAGTTCGGCGAGATCTTCTCGATCACCGCGATCGTCTGTGTGGTGGGCGCGTTGCTGGGTCTCCTGATCAGCGCGCGTAACGCCTACGCCGAGGAGCCGGAGTCCAACCCCGCCCCGAAGGGCGGGTAGTTGGTGGATCGCCGCCCGAAGGGCGGGTAGTTGGTGGATCTGAGGGTGTCCGAGTTCAGGACATCGTTGATATCTGAGTCGGGACATCGTTGATAGT
>CAZCEE010000254.1:0-4025 GCA_964497165.1 uncultured Schumannella sp.
ACGGCATGCGGCTCGTCATCGGCATCAAGACCGGGTTCTCGCCGGAGGGCGTGCTCGAGCAGCTCTACCGCCTCACCCCGCTCGAAGACGGCTTCGGCATCAACAACGTCTGCCTCGTCGGCGGCCAGCCGCTGACCCTCGGGCTCCGCGACCTCCTGCAGGTGTACCTCGACCACCGCATTTCGGTCGTCACCCGCCGCTCGCAGTACCGCCTGACCCGTCGGCAGGAACGCCTGCACCTCGTGCTCGGGCTGCTCATTGCGATCCTCGACATCGACGAAGTCATCCAGGTGGTGCGCTCCTCGGATGACGCCGCCGCCGCTCGCACCCGCCTGATCGAGGTGTTCGACCTCTCGGTGCTGCAGGCCGACTACATCCTCGAGTTGCAGCTGCGCCGCCTCACCAAGTTCTCGCGCATCGAACTGGAGCGCGAGCGCGACAAGTTGCAGGAGGAGATCGCCGAACTCGAAGCGCTGCTCGGCGACCCCGCGCGCGTGCGCACCCAGGTGGGTGTCGAACTGGATGACGTGGCCGACCGCTTCGGCACCCCGCGTCGCACGCTGCTCACCGAGGCGAAAGCATCCATCGCGGCAACGCCCGCGCAACGTCGCGCCGCCGCAACCGGCGGGCCGGCCCTCGAGATCGCCGACGGGCCCACCCTCGTCGTTCTCTCCACCACCGGCCGCACGGTGCGCGTCGAGGGTGGCGAGGCGCAATTTCTCGAAGCGCGCGCCCGCGGCGGCCGCCGCAACCGGCACGACGCCATCCTCTGCACTGTCGCCTCCACCGTGCGCGGCGAACTCGGCGCGATCACCTCGCGCGGCCGCCTGGTGCGCTTCTCCCCCGTCGACCTGCCGTCGGTTCCGGGCAACTCGGTGCAGCTAGCGGCGGGCGCGCGGATCGGCGACTACCTCGGGCTCGCCGACAAGAAGGAACGCGTGCTCGGGCTGGTGTCCCTCACCTCCGACGAACCGATCGCGCTCGGCACCGCCTCGGGTGTCGTGAAGCGTGTGGCCCCCGGCGGGTGGCCCGCGAAACCCGACTTCGAGGTCATCGCTCTGAAGCCCGGCGACGAGGTCGTCGGGGTCGCTCAGGGCGGCGACGCCGAGGAACTGGTCTTCGTCACGACCGACGCCCAGTTGCTGCACTTCCCGGCCGCGGCGGTGCGCCCGCAGGGAACGGCTGCCGGCGGCATGTCGGGCATCAACCTCTCCTCGGGCGCGAAGGTGCTGTTCTTCGGCACCGTCGACCCTTCAGCGGATGTCGTCGTCGCCACCATCTCGACCCCGACCGAGACCCTCGCAGGAGCCGATCCGGGGCGCGCGAAGGTCTCGGCGTTCTCCGAGTTCCCCGGCAAGGGCCGCGCCACCGGCGGGGTGCGTGCGCACACCTTCCTCAAGGGCGAGAACTCACTGGCGCTCGCCTGGGCCGGTCCGGCACCCGCCCTCGCCGTGGGACCCGACGGGTCACTGCGCACGCTGCCCGACGCGGGTGCGAAACGCGACGCCTCCGGCACACCGATGGATGCCGTGGTCGGCTCGATCGGCCGCACGCTCTGACTCAGCGCACCAACGTGATGGTGATGTCGTCGAGAGGCGCCCGCGAAAGGCGTGCGTCGCTCGTGACCAGCGGGCAGCCCAACATGCGGGCGAGGACCACGTAGAACGCGTCACTGGTTCGGACAGCCTCTCGGAGCCTCCAAGCCTCCGGCACCAGAGTCGAGGTCGCCACGCGCTCCACGGGAACCCTCGCCCAGTCCACAATCACGGAGTCGGCCTCATCGCGCCGCAGGTCAGTCGCGCGCTCCAGCCGCGCGATCGCCGACACCACCTCTGCGTCGACGACGTCCGGCGCCCAGGCCTCCACGTCGACGAGCGCACGTCGTGCCGCTGCTCCCCGCGAACCGTGAAGGAAGGCATCGACGAACACACTCGCGTCGACGACGGCCCTCACCGTGCCGGGAACCGCTCGTCGGGGTCGTACTCGTCACGTGCGGCATCGAGGGCGGCGAGCGTATCGATCTGACGCGTGCGACTGCCGACCTTGCGGATGCCCTGCAGCCAGTCGGCCATGGTGGGGCGGGAAAGCTCCTTGCGGAGGGTCCGAGTCACATATTCCGACATCGTGACGCCCTCGGACTTCGCACGAGCGGCGAGTGCTGTATGAAGCTCTTCCGGGAGATTCTTGACTTGCAGGGTGCTCATGGCATGACGGTAGCATGCTCCGGGCATGCTGGCTCTCGCTGGTGCCTTACCGCTCTACCCCGAGCGCGACCATCACGGCGAGGATCGCCCACCACAGCCCGAGCCCGACGATCAGGCCGACGGCAATCTGCTTCGTGACCTTCCAGCCGAGCCAGGTGGCGACGGCGGCGATCACGGCGGGCACAGTGTCGACGAGCGAGAGCTCGCCGCGTGGCGCGAGGATGCCGGGGATCGCGATCGCCCCGAGCACCGCAGGGCCGACGAGGGGCAGGTAGCGTTCGACCCGCTTCGGGGGCCTCAGCTTCTTGCTCACCAGGAAGATGGCGCGAGTCACGAAAGTGACGATTCCGCCGAGCACGATCGCCAGAAGCTCAAGCATCGACGGCCTCCATCCGACTGCGTTCGGTGAGATTGAGCACGACGACCCCCGCCACGACCCCGACCACGGCCCCGACCATGAGGCCCACGCCCAATGGGAGGGGGTTCGCGACGAGCGCGACGATGCCGGCGACCGCGAAGGCGACAAGGCCCGCGCTGTTTTTGATGAGCGGCAGCGTGAGCAGCAAGAAGGTGAGCGGGATCGCCAGCTCGAACGGCACCCACTCCGGGATGAAGCTACCCGCGACAATGCCGACCGCGAGGAGAGAGGTCCAGCCGACGAGACAGGTGAGACCGGCACCGAAGTAGAAGTTCCGCTTCTCGCGGGTGGTGCCCCCGCCATCCGCCGTATCAAAGCGTCCGGCAGCGAGCGCATAGACCGGATCCGCGAGCAGGAAGGCGGCACCCAAACGCTGCGGAGTCGACCAGTCGGCGAGGTGCGGCGCGAGGGCGGCGCTGTAGAGCAGGTGACGGGAATTGATGACCGCGACCGTCAGCACGACGAGCCCAAGAGCCGCCCCGACGTGCAGCAGTTGAACGGCGGCGATCTGGGCGGCTCCCGCGAAAATGATCGGTGACGTCAGAATCGACAGGAGCGGGTCGACGCTCGTCGCCCCCATCGCGGCCCCGGCGGCGATCCCGAACGGGATGTAGCTGCCGACGATGACACCGGCCGCCCTGATGCCGGCCCGCCGCGCCGCGCGCACCCGCTCGTCTTCGGTGAGCGGGATCGGCGGCGTAGTCACTCGATCACCCTGTCATCAGGAGCCGACACCCGCCACGGCCGATTTTGTACCCGTGGCCCCGAGTCAGACGTCGATCCGGTCCCGGTCGAGACCCTGCCCGGCGATGATGAAGTCTTTGCGCGGCGCGACGTCGTTGCCCATCAGCAGTTCGAAGACGCGCGACGCATTCTCGGCATCCGACACCCGCACGCGACGGAGGGTGCGGTGCTTGCGGCTCATCGTGGTCTCGGCGAGCTGGTCGGCATCCATCTCCCCCAGTCCCTTGTAGCGCTGGATCGGATCCTGGTACTTCTTGCCGGTCTTCTCGAGGTTCTTCAACACCCCGTTCAGCTCGGTCTCGGAGTAGGTGTAGATCGTCTCGTTCGGCTTCGACCCGGGGTTCATGACGACGACCCGGTGCAGCGGCGGCACGGCCGAGAAAACGCGGCCATCGTCGATCATCGGGCGCATGTAGCGGAAGAAGAGGGTGAGCAGCAGGGTGCGGATGTGGGCGCCGTCGACATCCGCGTCGGCCATGATGATGACCTTGCCGTAGCGCGCCTGCTCGAGGTCGAACGAACGGCCGGAGCCAGCACCGATCACCTGGATGATCGAGGCGCATTCGGCGTTGCCGAGCATGTC
The DNA here is from genome assembly GCA_964497165.1 of uncultured Schumannella sp. GTDB lineage: Bacteria > Actinomycetota > Actinomycetes > Actinomycetales > Microbacteriaceae > Pseudolysinimonas_A. The sequence continues at coordinate 3,950 of CAZCEE010000254.1, forward strand.
GGCGACCGACGCCTTCTGTACGTTGAGGATCTTGCCGCGGATCGGCAGCAGCGCCTGGAACTCGCTGTCACGCCCG
>CAZCEE010000255.1:0-3947 GCA_964497165.1 uncultured Schumannella sp.
CCCGACGATCCCGCCCTACGACGAGATGGTCGTGCTCACGGCGGCGAAACCGCGCCAGACGAGCGAACGCGTTCGGCCGGCGCTCGCCGGGTTGGGCAAGCAGGTCGACGTCTTCCTCGTCGACATCAACGACATCGGTGGCAACGTGTTGGGATCGACGACCGATCGGGCGACCGAGCAGCTCGTGGCGCGCATCCTGAAAGACAACCCGATCGGCCAGGGTCACGAATCGACCCCGCTCGGCATCATCCGTCGGGTGGTCTGAGCTACTCGTTCAGATAGGCCCGTGGGATGCGGGTGGATGCCCGGGCGAGAATCTCGTCGCCGATCGTGCCAGCCCAGGCAGCCCAGTCTTCGGCGGTCGGCTCGCCCTGATCGCCGGGGCCGAAGACGATCGCTTCGGCACCGACCTCGGCAGTCGACGTGACCTCAGTGGCGTCCACCCCGATCACCGAAACCCGTGCACGACGTCCATCGAGCAGCACTTCGGCACCGGAACCTGAACGACCCAGCACGCTTGGCGGGATACCGTCCGCAGATCCGAGGTCGAGCAGCGCCAGTCCGTTGCGCGACTCGATGACGGTCGCGAACATCGTCATTGGCGCGCGTATCCCGAGGCCCTGGGCGTCGACATCGTCGAAGGGCGAGACGCCGTAGGCGGCGATCCCGAAACGGACCAGGTCGAAGCGCGCTTCCGGCATCCGGATGCCGGCCGAGGATGCCGCGAGGTGCAGCAGCGGGCGGTCGGGGCCGTCCATCGGAACGCCGAGCCCTGCGGCGACGGCGAGAGCGGCCTGGAATTCGGCGAGCGCCGCGGCGTCGTCTTCGGGTGAGGCGTCGGCGAGGTGCGACCACAGCCCGGCGAGACGCACGCGCCCCGCATCCTGAAGGTCGAGGGTCGCCTGCACGAGCGCGGGCCAGTCTTCGGGGCTCGCGCCGTTGCGGTGCAGCCCGGTGTCGATCTTCAGGTGGACGGATGCCGCCCCCGCGTCGGCGATCCTCCGCAACTCGATGAGCGACGAGACCCCGAGGTCGACGTTCGCCGTGATCGCCGCACCGAAGTCGGTGTCTAGTCCGTGCAGCCAGGCGAAGAGTTGCACGTCGATCCCGGCGGCGCGGAGGGTCAGCGCGGCAGGCACATCGAGCACGGCGAGCGAGTCGGCGCCGGACTGGAGGGCCGCGCGGGCGATCGGCAGCATCCCGTGGCCGTAGCCGTCGGCCTTCACGGCGAGCATCGTGCGGGCAGGTGCCGCGATCGCGGCGAGCGTGCGCACGTTGTGCCGGAAGGCGTCGAGGTCGATCTCGATTCGGGCGCTCATCGGGCGCTCCGCACCACACGCGACGCGATCCCGGCAGTCAGGGCGAGCGGGTCACGTTCGGTCCAGCCGGCCCAGTCGAGCGCCGACGGCTCTCCTCGCGCCGGGTCGCCGAACAACACCGCGTCGGCGCCGAGGTCGATCGCGGCGTCGCCGACGTCGAGCACGAACTGGTCCATCGCGATCCGCCCGACGAGCGGGAAGGTGGCGACGCCGACTAGCACGCGGGCGCGATTGGAGGCGAGTCGCGGCACCCCGTCGGCGTAGCCGAGGGCGACGAGGGCGAGCGTGGTGGGCTCGGACGTGCGGTAGGTGTACCCGTACGACACGCCTGCGGCGGCAGGCACCCGCTTCAGCGCGACGACCTCGCCGATGACAGACATGACGGGATGCCCGTCACCATCGAGTCCGTAGCCCCGGTAGTCGGCCCCTGGTTCACGATCGATGCGCACCGCCTCGCGGCGGAACCCGGCCGCGATGGCGGCTTCCGCATCCCGTTCGTCACTGACGACGATCTCGCGAACCCCCGCTTCGAGCGCCGCAGGGGCGATTAGCTCGAGCCCGTGCCCGAACGCATCGGCGCGGGCATCCAGAACCTCACCCGGGTCGTTGCGCAGAAACGCGTCGACGTCGATGAGAGCTCGACGGCGGATCCCAGGCACCCGCCCATCCAAGCACCTGGAACGACGAAGGCCCCGGCGAACCGGGGCCTTCGTGCGAAAGTCTGAGTTAGTCGGAGACCGGCTGGAGGAGGCGACTCGACTCGTCGTGCCAGTCGAGCGCGATGGGCTGCACCTTCTCTTTGAACTCCACTGCGTGGTGAGCGCAGAACAGGAGCTCTCCGGTGGCGAGGGTGGCCTTCACGTAGGCCTGCGCCCCGCAGTAGTCGCAACGGTCGAGGCCGGTGAGCACCGGCGCGCCAAGCTGGAGCTCATCGACCGAACTGTCGGATGCGAACTGCGACATGTGCTCCTCCTCGGGTTGAGATCGGCTTTCCGTGACTCAATACAAGCATGCGCCCGTGTCAGACATGTGTCATGGGCCTTGCATTTCGCTCACGGCGCATCCGGGAATATCTGGAAAGGGGGACAAGCGCGGGTCGCGCGGGGTGGGATACCGGGGAGGGTCCTCTGCCGGGGTTAGTCTGATCGACGGCCAACTTGCAAATGGCCTCGACAAGGAGCTGAACCCGTGGCGAGCGACGACTATTCCGCCCGTCACCTGTCGGTGCTCGAAGGGCTCGAGGCGGTGCGTAAGCGCCCCGGCATGTACATCGGCTCGACCGACTCGCGCGGTCTCATGCACTGCGTCTGGGAGATCATCGACAACTCCGTCGACGAGGCGCTCGGCGGGTTCGGCACCGAGATCGAGATCACCCTTCACCCGGATGCGAGCGTCGAGGTGCGCGACCGGGCACGTGGCATCCCGGTCGACATCGAACCCAAGACGGGGCTTTCGGGAGTCGAGGTCGTCTTCACCAAACTCCACGCCGGCGGCAAGTTCGGCGGCGGGTCGTATGCCGCATCCGGTGGTCTGCACGGGGTGGGCGCGTCGGTCGTCAACGCGCTCTCGGAACGGCTGGATGTCGAGGTCGACCGCGACGGCGCGACCTGGGCGATGTCGTTCCATCGGGGCGAACCGGGCATCTTCGAGGATGCCGGCGAGCCCAGCCCCGATGCGCCGTTCACCCCGTTCGTCTCGGGTAGTGAGTTGCGCAAGATCGGCAAGGTCGCGAAGGGCGTCACCGGCACCCGCATCCGCTACTGGGCAGACCGGCAGGTGTTCACCAAGGGCGCCGAGTTCCAGCTGGATGAACTCGCCGCACGCGCGCGCCAGACCGCGTTCCTGGTTCCCGGTCTGGCGCTTGAGGTCGTCGACGAGCGGGGCGAAGAGACCACGCGCGAGACGTTCCGCTTCGACGGCGGGATCGCCGAATACGTCGGCTACCTCGCCCCCGACTCAGGCCTGACCGACACCTGGCGCATCCAGGGCACCGGCAACTTCACCGAGACCGTGCCGGTGCTTCAAGAGAACGGCCACATGGTGCCGACGGAGGTGGCGCGCGAGGCCGAGGTCGACATCGCGCTGCGCTGGGGCACCGGGTACGACACGGTGTTCCGCTCGTACGTCAACATCATCGCCACCCCGAAGGGCGGCACCCACCAGTTCGGGTTCGAGCAGGGGCTGATGAAGTTCCTGCGGTCCGAGATCGAGAAGAACGCGCGGCGGCTCAAGGTCGGCGCGAGCGAGAAGCTCGAGAAGGAAGACATCCTCGCCGGGCTCACCGCGGTGCTGACTGTGCGCCTTCCCGAGCCGCAGTTCGAAGGGCAGACGAAGGAGGTTCTCGGTACCCCGGCCGTGCGCAACATCGTCGCGGGCGTCGTCGCGAAGGCGTTCGGGGAGCGGTTCGCGAGCAGCAAGCGCGACGACAAGACGCAGACGGCGCTCGTGCTCGACAAGATCGTCGCCGAGATGAAGAGCCGCATCTCGGCTCGCGCCCACAAAGAGACGCAGCGCCGCAAGAACGCGCTCGAGTCGTCGTCGCTCCCGGCGAAGCTCGTCGACTGCCGCTCGAACAACGTCGAGGGAACCGAACTGTTCATCGTCGAGGGCGACTCCGCGCTCGGCACC
>CAZCEE010000256.1:0-3946 GCA_964497165.1 uncultured Schumannella sp.
CGTCGCCGACACCGGCGACCATCGCGACGGTGACCCCCGGCGGGGCGATCTTCGCGGCGGCATGGGCCTGGTTGCCGCCCTTGCCGCCGGACAGGCGCTGGAGGTCGGCACCGAGCAGGGTCTCCCCCGCCCGCGGCAGATGGGGCACCCGATAGAGCAGGTCGAGGTTGACACTGCCGACGACGATCACCCGTCCGGAACTCACCGCCCCAGGTTAGGCCGTGTCTCCGGGCGCTGGGTGCTTGACTGGGCGTATGGCGGATCGGCTGGCCGACCTCGCGGACGGGCTCTACGGGGTGCCACCCGCCGACTTCATTGCGGCGCGCGCTGCACGGGTGAAGGACGTCGCCGACGACAAAGATCTTGCAGCCCGGGTGAGAGTGTTGCGCAAGCCCGCCCCGGCCGCGTGGGTCGTCAACCTGCTGGTGCGCTCCCGGCGGGATGATCTGGAAGAACTGCTCGGGCTCGGCGTCGAACTTCGGGCGGCACAGGCAGCACTCGACCGGGGTGAGATCACCCGGCTCGCCAAGGAGCGGCGGGCCCGCGTGACTGCCCTGGCGCGGGACGGTGCTCGGCTCGCTGTCGATGCCGGCCAGAAGGCGCCCGCAACTGTCGTGCATGCCGTCGCCGCGACGCTCGACGCCGGGCTCGCCGACCCGGAGGCCGCCGACGCCATCCGCACCGGCCGGCTGCTGCGACCACTTCAGACGATCGGCTTCGAACCGGTCGACCTCGCGGAGGCGATCGCGCTGCCCGAGACGGGGTCCCGCGCGGCCCAACAACGTGGGGCGCCTGAGCGTGGGCGTCCGCACGCGATCGACGACGCCGATGCCGAGCTGCTTCGCGCACGCACTCGAGCGGATGCCGTGGTCGCGCGGGCCGAGCAGAATTCAGCCGAAGCGGCCGAGGAGTTCGGCGGCTTCGAGACGCGATTGCGCGAGGCGCGGAGGGCTCTGGCGGCTGCCGAACGCGAGGCAGAAGCCCTCGAACGACAGCGGGATACCGCCGGCCGCGCCCACGAGAGGTCCCGCGCGGCACTCGACACGGCGCGCGCCCGCCGCCGCGACTTGGGTTGACCTGACCGGCTAGACCTGCTCGCTAGACGACGACATCCGGTCGCACGTCGATCGCGTCGCCCTGCCGGATCGCGCTCAGCACGACATCGGCGGTCGAGAACTGCAGCACGTAGTCGCCGTCGGGTTCGCCGAACAGCGCGAGCCGGTAGTCGTCGGCTGACCACGCCGAGCCACCCCCAGCGGCGGCATCCAGCTCTGCGTCGGCCGCGAGCAGGTCGGCGAGCTGAGCCCACGCTTCGGCGCTCAGCAGGGAACGCAGCAGGGCGAACGCGGCAGAGCGCTGTTCGGCCGTCAGGTCTCCGAGCCGCAACCCGGTGCCCGGAACGTTCGGAGCGCCGTCGAACAGCGCGGCGATCTGCGCAGGCTCGAGCGTCGCCACGAAGTCGGCGGCGCTCGCTGTCGCCGTTCGAACCGTTGTCGACACCCGGGAGGCGGCGGCCGCAGCCGCGACGACGGGTCCCGCCGCGATGCCGCCGGCCAGGGCAAGAGCGGCGAGCGAGCCGAGCACGCGGCGGGTGACGGCGGTGTGAAAACGTGACGCGGTGTGGGTCGAATCGCTCATGTTCCCCAGGTCACCGCATCGATCTCGGGATGCGACTGGCGTCAGCTGTGAGCTAGCTCTGGATCGTCCTGGGAACCATCGTCGCCCGGCAGCTCGATCCGGAAGGCGGTCCTGCCCGGTTCGCTCTCGACGCTCACGCTCCCCCGGTGTGCACCGACGATCGCCGCGACGATCGCCAGCCCCAGCCCGGTGCTTCCGGCGACGCGCGACCGCGAGTTGTCGCCGCGCGTGAACCGCTCGAACAGGGTGTGCTTCAGGGCCGGGTCGATTCCCGGCCCGTCGTCGGTCACCGTGATGACCGCGCCCCGCCCGGCAGCCTCGAGGGCCGCCGTCACCGTCGTTCCGGGCGGGGTGTGCAGCCGCGCGTTCGAGAGGAGGTTGCCGATCGCCTGCCGCAGCCGATCAGGGTCGCCATGCATTTCGACGTCGTCGGGCGGCAATTCGAGATCCCATTGGTGGTGGGGGCCGGCGACGTGCGCGTCGGCAACGGCTTCGACGAGAAGGGCGCCGAGGGCGACGGGTTCCGCGCGAAGGTCGCGGCCGGCGTCGAGTCGCGCGAGCAGCAGCATCTCTTCGACGAGCGTCGACATCCGCACCGACTCCGACTCGATCCGCTCCAGGGAACGGGCGGTGTCGGCGGGCAACCGAGTCGGGCGCTGTCCCAGCTCCGCGTAGCCGCGAATCGACGCGAGCGGTGTGCGCAACTCGTGGGAGGCGTCGGCGACGAACCGCCGCAGCTTCTGCTCGCTCTCGTGACGCACCGCGAGCGAGGTCTCGACTTTGCCGAGCAGCCGGTTAAGCGCGGCCCCCACCTGGCCGACTTCAGTACCCGGCGCATCCACGGGAACCCGATCGGGCATCGACACCTCGCCGGTTTCAAGTGGCAGCTCCGAGACGCGCGACGCCGTGTCGATGATGCGGTTCAGGGGTCGCAGCGCCACCCGTACGACCAGAGCGCCGAGGGCGAGGGCGAGGGCGATCGCGGCGAGACTCACCGCGGCGATCGTCTGGATGAGGCTCGACGTCGAGGCGTCCGCCTCGGCGAGCGACAACCCGTTGACGACGATGCGTCCGTCGGACAGCAGCGTCGACATGACCCGGTAGTCGCCGAGGTCTCCGAGCTCGACCGTCACCGGCTGGCTGTCGTCGGGCACCTCCTCCAACCGAGCGAGCTGCGTGTCATCGAGGGCCAGCTGGGTCCCGTCGGTGCCGATGTAGCCGGCGAAAACGGACTCATCGGTGATGACCATCCCGACTGCGCCCGCCCCCTGGCCCGGCAGGATCTGGATGATCGGCGCCGGACCGGAGAATCCCGAGTCGACAGCCACGCTCGAGCGGTCCGATGCGGCAATGAGCAGACTGTCGAGCCGCAAGACCTGTTGCCCACGCGACGCCGCCACGGTGACGACGGCGATCGCGACCGCGAGCACCGTCAGCAGGCCCACGATCCCCATGACAAGGCGCGTGCTGAGTGACCAGCTCTTCACGGCGTCGCCGGGCGGATCGAGTAGCCGACTCCTCGCACGGTGTGGATCATGCCGGGGCCATGGGTATCCAGTTTCTTGCGCAAGTAGGAGATGTAGAGCTCGACGACCGCGGCACGGCCGCCGAAGTCGTAGCTCCACACCCGGTCGAGGATCTGCTCGCGACTCAATACCCGCTTCGGGTTGCGCATCAGGAACCGCAACAGCTCGAACTCGGTGGGGGTGAGCTGGATGGGATGCCCGGCCCGCTCGACCTCGTAGCTCTCCTCGTCGAGGGTGAGGTCACCGACCCGCACGATCGGGCCCTCGTCACCGGCGGCACGCATGGAGCGCCGTACGAGCCCGCGTAGCCGCGCCATGACCTCCTCGAGGCTGAACGGCTTCGTGACGTAGTCGTCGCCACCCGCCGTCAGCCCGGCGACGCGATCCTCGACGGCATCCTTCGCGGTGAGCAGCAGAACCGGGCAGTCGTTGCCCGCCTCGCGCAGCCGACGCAACACCGTCAGCCCGTCGAGGCCGGGCATCATGATGTCGAGCACCACGACGTCGGGCGGAGTCTCGCGGGCGAGTTTGAGCGCCGCCTGACCGTCGTGGGCGACCCGGGTCTCCCAGCCTTCGGAACGCAGCACCATGCGCAGCATGTCGGCGAGCATTTCCTCGTCGTCGACCACGAGGGCGCGGATCGCGGAGCCGTCGGGGCGCGTCAGAGGTTGGGTCACCCTGGTATTCGACTCCGCTTTCCTATGCTTTTTCTGTGGATCGGGATTCGGGGTGGCCCGGCTAGGGTCGAACCATGGCTGAGCCCGGGGAACCGACGGAATCCC
>CAZCEE010000257.1:0-3940 GCA_964497165.1 uncultured Schumannella sp.
GCTCGCGACGACGATCGGCACGCAGACCGCTGCCGCCCTCGGCTTCGCGGTCGCCGAAGTCGCCTCGACCGGCGGTACGGGCGCCATCTCGGCGCAGGCGGTCGCCCAGAAGCTCCCGCTCTGGACGTACGTCGGCATCGCTGTGTACCTGCTCGTCGGTCTCGTTGTGTTCCTGACCTGGCTCGTGAAGGAGCAGACGGCTCCCGAGCTCGTGATCGCGTTCGCGCTCTCACTGCTCGGCTGGCTCATCGGCGCCGCCGGAGTGGCGTTCAGGCCCGCGACCCGATAGCCGTCAGCGCGTCCGCACCCCGCATGGACGAAACCGCGGGGTGCGGACATCTCTTCTCTGAAGGCTGGTACAGGGGAGAGTGGTGGTGATGAACGAAGAGCGCGACGAACTCGACGCGTTCCTCGACGCGGGGAAAGCGCGGTACGGCGGGGTAACCCTCGCCACCGCCCTCGACGAGGCTGCGATGTGGGCAGAATCTCGGGCCGCACGGCGACGACGAGTCGCGCGCACTTGGGTCGCCGGCGGAGTTGTTGCAGGGTTGCTGGCAGGTGGCACTGCTGTCGCGACCGCGATGGTCAACGACCGCGAACCGTATGCGATCGACACCTCGATCGCGCTGACCTACAGCTCGGATAGCGGGGCGATCTGCGTGGTCGAGATCCAACCGGTCGTACCTACGGCGGATCCCTCGGCCTTGTTGATCGCACGCAACTACCTCGCAAAGGTCGCCCCTCCTGCGCTCGATCTCACGATCCTCATCGAGGGCGGCCCCGCCGCCGATCGGGAAGTCGAAGCCCTCATCAATACGTTGAGCCTCGGGGTGGAGGACGAGATCTTCCGGCTGCGCTTCTCGCGCGTCGATGTCACCCTCGTTTCCGACTACTCGTGCACCGCCGCTCCCGTGGCAGCCGACGAGTACGGAGTCACCCCGCCGGTCGCGGGCGACGACTTCGGTCGGCAACCGACACTCAACCCCGGCCGCGCACCGGATGTCGTGGGGTTCTTTCGGGCGTCGACAGGCCAGATCTGCGAGATCCAGATGAAGGTGGAGGTCGATTGGGCCAACGGTCAACCGCAAACCGGCGCCGCGGTGACTGCCCGAGCCTTCCTAGCGGCCGTCGACTTCACCACTGTCGACTACTCCGTCGCACTCAGCGAAATGGAGGACTACTGGCCAGAAGAACGCGACCTGAGTGAGCGTGAGGCTTCGGCCCTCTCAAATACGTTGATCGAGCAGATGTTCCTCACCCTGGACCCGACCGGCCGGGTGACCCTGCCCGTCATGGTCGAGGGTTGGTCTTATTGCGACCCGGAGCCCTCCGAGTGAACCCCCACGACGTGCATGAAGTGCTGACGACGAATGGTGGCCGCCTGTTGGGCTTCTTCGCGAACCGCGTCGACTCCCGCGACGACGCGGCCGACCTGGTCGGCGACGTCTTCCTCGTCGCGTGGCGCCGCAGTCGCCAGGTACCGGTCGATCCCGATGAGGCGCGGATGTGGCTGTTCGGTGTGGCGCGCAAGGTGCTCGCGAATCACCGCCGCGGCCGACACCGCCGCGACGCTCTTGAGGGGCAGATCCGCGAGCGCATCGCCGCCGCGATCGAGCCCGACGACACGTACCGCGTCGAGGTACGCGAGGCCGTGCGGGCCCTACCCGACGAGCTTGCCGAGCTGGTGCGGCTCGTGCACTGGGACGGGTTCAGCCTCGAGGAAACCGGGCGACTGCTCGGCATCCCCGCGTCGACCGCTCGAAGCCGACATGCTCGGGCACGGGAGTTGCTGCGGGAAGCGCTAGCCGTGCAGGAGTGAACCGTCTTTCGCGAGGACGTTCTTCTCGCCCGCTTCGACCGGGATGCTGAAGCGATTCTGCTTGGGCGGCAGCGGGCAGTTGAAGGCGTACGAGAAGGCGCACGGCGGCAGGATCGCGCGGTTGAAGTCAAGCGAGATGGTGCCGTCGGGGTTGGGCGCGACGAACAGAAAGCGTCCGACGCTGTACGTCGTGTCGCCGCTCGTCGTGTCGGCGAACACGATCTGCAGTGCGCGGCCGGCTTTGAACGCGACAAGGTCGTAGTCGACGCCGTCGCGGCTGAAGCGGATGTTGCCGGGGATGACTTCCTCCCGCGGGCTGTGGGTGCCCGCTTCGTCGTCTTTGAGGTGCTGGAAACCCATCGTCGTGCCTGCGGGATTCTCTTCCCAAGCGGCGGTGACGATCCAGTCGGGGTCGTGGGGGAAGGTGTCGATCCCGCCGAAGTTCTCGACGCCGTCCGAGTGCGCATCCCACACCCGCAGGGCGTACCCGCCGCCGGACTGGGTGATGACCGCGCCGCGCACCGTATCGCTGAAGACGACGTCTCCCGGGTTCGGGTCATCTTTGCCGCGCACCACCGCTTCGCCGTCGACGAGTTCGCCGTCCACGTGGATGTCGTCAGCCGCCGTCGCGATCAGTTTCAGGCCCGACTCGCCCTGCAGCAGCGGCGCCCAGCGTCCAGGAACACCCCAAATCGACTGCTCGACGTCGACCAACTGGGCGTGGGTGAGCGCCAGGCTGCCGAGCGGCTGGGTCACGGCGAGTTGGCGGCGTTCGTGGAAGTACGCGAGCTGCTCCTCGGCGGTCTTCTCGGCGGCGTCTGTAGGGGCACTGCCCGTGGGGCTCAGCGTCATGCGGTCCATCCTCACTCAGGTCACTGACGTACAACCTGGACGACACGAACGAATTCCCCAGGCACGACCGGATGTGGGTCTGCGCACACCCGAGTATCCCTAGACTCCGGGGATGGCGTGGAGCGATGCAGCAGCCAAATACCTTCGCAGTTCGACGTCGTGCCCACGGTGCGAGCGCGGACCGGTGGGGCCGCAACACTGCCCGCACTGCGGCGCGATCCTGGTGGGTGAGGTCGCCGACGAACTGCGTGCAGTGTCGACCGAGGCGGCGGATCTGCTGACCAGACGCCAGGAGATCATCGGGCGCCTGACTACGAAGGCGGCGCTCGCGCCGCCGCCCTCTGGGACTCCGACAGCATCCGCCGCTGCCGCCGCACCTGTGACGGCGGTCGGCGCGATGCCCGCCACCATGCAGCCCGCCCCGGCGCCGGCATCCAGCTCGCAGGTCAGCCTGCAGTCGGTGCTCGCGATCGCCGGTGCCGTGCTCGTCGCGGTGGCGATCGTCGTGTTCCGCTTCTTCAACGTCGACGTCGACATCGACGTGCGGCGTCTGGTGATCGCCATCGTCACGATCGTCTTCCTCGGATTTGCGTGGCTGCTCGCCCGGGTGAAGCTCACGTTCTCGGCCGAGGCGGTCGGGGCGCTGGCGATGGTCTTCGTGGCGCTCGACATCTGGGCGATCTCGGAGATCGTGCCGGATGGGGTGAGCGCCTGGACGTTCGCGGCGATCTCGACCCTGATCGCATCGCTGCTCACCCTGCTCATCGCCGTACTCGTGCGCCTGCGCGTCTGGCTCTGGTTGGGGCTGGTCGGCCTGATCTTCGTGCCCGCATTCTTCGGATACGCCGTCGATGGCCCCTGGTCGGCGATCGTCGGACACCTCGGCTCGGTCGCCGTCGCCCTTGTCGGTTTCGAGATCGCGCGGCGCCTCACCACCCGATTCGACAGCCCGCTGCTGACCGATCGGGTCACCGTCACCCTCGGCGCCGCGGTCTTCGGGGCGATCGCGCTGCTCGGCCTCCCGACGATCGGATACCAGCTCGACCGCGACGAGTGGGTGCTCGGCTCCGTCCTGGTGATCGCGGTGCTCGCCGCCCTCAGCGGGGTCGCGACGCGCACCCTCGCACCGGCGGCCTGGAGCGTCGTCGTCGGCGCGCTCGGTGTTCTGGCCGCCGCCATCCTGCCTTTCGCGCTCGACCTCGAGGACGACGCCTGGTTGCTCGCCCTCGCTCCGGCCGCGGCGGCGGTCGCCGTCGCAGCCCTCGCGCT
>CAZCEE010000258.1:0-3935 GCA_964497165.1 uncultured Schumannella sp.
GCGCCGACGATGACGAGCGAGCCGAACGAGCGCGCGACGCCGAGGGCACCGACGACAACGACGAGCACCGCGAGGATGTCGCCGGCCGCCGCGACGCGCAGCACGAACGCGCGGTCCTCGGGGCGACCCGACGGTACCGGTTTGCCGAGTTTGCGGGGCCGCAGCTTGAGCCAGACCTCGAGCGCGGCCGACACCAGCACGATGCCGCCCGTCACGACGAGGAAGACGGTGAGGGGGGCGGCGTCGACATGATCGCGCAACGGGCCGGACACGTAGATCAGGGCGGTGACGAGCACGATCACAAAGGGCAACGCCCACAGGACGTACCGCCGACCCGGCCATGCGCCGCGCGCCGTTTCGGGGGTCGTCGCGCCGTAGATCCGGGCCTCACCCGCACCGCCGCGCCCGCGCACGTGAGTCTCCCAATACAGCTGCGCGCGCTTGCGGCCGAGCAGGAACGACGCACCAGCCAGAGCGAGGATCGCGACCAACGCAGCGGAGAAGTGTCCCCAGCCCTGCGGGGTGTCGGCCCAGGCGCGCTCCACATCGGGCAACTGCTCAAGCAGTTCGTGCCACGGCGGCAGGAGCGACAGGGCCGCGAGCACGGCCACGACGACGACCGAGAGCCGTTGCGCGTGCACCGCCTGCCAGCCGCGCCGCAGCATCGCGCGCGCGTCGCCGCGGAACTGCGACAGCAACAGGAACGACAGCACGAGCAGTCCGAGGGCACCGAACTTGATCGTCGACGCCGCCGCGATCGCCCACTGTAGGGCGAGCGGGAAAGGCTCGTGCGCCGCAAGCACCCCGGCCGCAACCCCGAGCAGCACGTCCTCGGCGACATCCGCGGCCAGAAGGATCAGCCACGCGACGACGGCACGCCAACGCGAGAGGCGGCGCGCCCGCTCGTCGTCGGTGAGCTCCGTGGTGACGGTGACCCGCGGCATCCATCTCGCGATGCCGCGTGCGATCAGGTGACTGTAGACACCGATGAGGGCCAGATCGAGCACGAGGTAGAGCACGATCGCGGCCCACGGGCTCGCCGGGATGACGGGGTCGGCTCCCGCCGTCGCGGCCCAGCCCTCCCACCCGCCGATGCGGGTGAGCGCGAGCGGGCCGGTCATCACGAGAATCGACAGCGTGTTGCTCTGCGTGCCCGGGAACTGCCCGGCCACCCGGTCGACCTCCTCGAAGGCGAGGAACAGCACAACCAGGGCGACCAGAACGACCGGGGTCGAACGCGCTCGTGTGGCAACCCGATGCATCAGGTCCGACACGGCGCCTCCCTGCGGCTCGTTGCCGGTCAGGGTACCCCTGCGCAGGGTCGGGTACTAGGCTGACCGCACAATTGAAGATCGGGCCGCACGCGATGCGGGAGAGCCCACGGACCGTACGTGGGCACCGAAGGAGCAAGCCTCCCCGCCAATCTCTCAGGTACACGTACCGCATCGCCTAGGCCGCTCTGGAAAGTGCTCCCACGCGGAGCCGCCGTAGGTGAAAGCGACCTGGTCGCGAAACTCTCAGGCACCCATGACAGAGGGGGAGTTCTCACCACTCGTATCGATGGAGAACTCCGTGACCGATCAGCAATCCCGTCTCTCACCGCTCGACGACGTGCACGTCGCCGCGGGTGCGGCGTTCACCGACTTCGCCGGCTGGAAGATGCCGGTGCGCTACGGCTCCGACCTTGCCGAGCACGAGACCGTTCGCACCGCGGCGGGGCTGTTCGACTTGAGCCACATGGCCGAGTTCCTCGTCGGCGGAACCCACGCGGCGGCGTTCCTCGATTTCGCGCTCGCCGGGCAGGCGTCCGCGATTGCGCCCGGCCGTGCCAAGTACTCGCTCCTGTTGGCGGAGGATGGCGGCATCCTCGATGACCTCGTCGTCTACCGCCTCGACGACGAGAGGTTCTGTGTCGTGGCGAACGCCGCCAACCACGGTGTGGTGGCCGAGGCGCTCGCCGCCCGGGCCGCCGCCTTCGACGTGGTGGTGAGCGACGAAACCGACCGGTGGGCGCTCATTGCCGTACAGGGCCCCGAGGCGTTGGGGGTGCTCGAGAGCATCGAGAGCATGAGCCTCGCGGCGGGTTCGCTGCCCGACCTTCGCTACTACGGCATTGCCGAAGGCGTGTACCGCGGCGCTCCGGTGCTGGTCGCGCGCACCGGCTACACCGGCGAAGACGGTTTCGAGCTCTACCTGGATGCCGCGGCGGCGCCCGCGCTGTGGAACGACCTCGTGGCGGCGGGTGCCGTGCCGTGCGGACTCGCCGCACGCGACACCCTGCGCCTCGAGGCGGGGATGCCGCTCTACGGTCACGAACTCTCCCGCGACATCCTCCCGGTGCAGGCCGGTATCGGCCGCGTCGTCGCGCTCGGCAAACCTGGTGACTTCGTCGGTCGTGCTGCCGTCGAAGCCGGCCCGCCCGCGGGTGCCCGGGTACTCGTCGGTCTCGTCGCCGAAGGCAAGCGTGCGGGCCGCGCCGGCTACCCGGTGCTGCGCGATGGCGTGGCGATCGGCGAGGTGACGTCGGGTGCGCTGTCGCCAGCCCTCGGCACGCCCGTAGCGATGGCCTACGTCGACCCCGACGCTTCCGAGGTCGGCACCGAACTTGCTCTGGATGTTCGCGGCACGGCGATTCCCGCCCGTGTCGTCTCGCTTCCCTTCTACTCGCGAAAGGCTGTCTCATGACCGATGTGCGCTACACGAAAGACCACGAGTGGGTCGCCGTCGACGGCGACGTCGCGACGGTGGGCATCACGACTTATGCCGCCGACAAGCTCGGGGATGTCGTCTACGTCGACCTGCCCGCCGTCGGGGCGACCGTCGTCGCGGGCAAGGTCGTCGGCGAGATCGAGTCGACGAAGTCGGTGGGCGAACTGTTCGCGCCCGTCGACGGCGAAGTCGTGGAACGCAACGACGCCGTCGTGGACGACCCGTCGCTCGTCAACGCCGACCCGATGGGTGCGGCGTGGCTGATCAAGGTGCGGTTCACCGAACTGGCGGAGCTGCTCTCGGCAGCCGAGTACGAGGAGCTGACGCAGGGATGACGACTTTCGCCGACCGGCACATCGGCACGGACTCCGCATCGCAGCAGATCATGCTGCAGGCGGTCGGGTACTCCACGGTTGATGACCTGATGGATGCCGCGGTGCCGTCCGGCATCCGGGCCGCCGCCGCGCTCTCCCTCCCCGAAGCCCGGTCGGAGCGGGAGGCGCTCGCCGACCTCCGCGTGCTCGCCGGCCGCAACCGGGTGCGGCACAGCATGATCGGGCTCGGCTATCACGGCACCATCACGCCCGCCGTCATCCAGCGGAACGTTCTTGAGAACCCCTCCTGGTACACCGCGTACACGCCCTACCAGCCGGAGATCTCGCAGGGCCGCCTCGAGGCGCTCATCAACTTCCAGACGATGGTCGCCGACCTCACCGGACTCGCGACGGCGAACGCGTCGATGCTCGACGAGGGCACCGCTGTCGTCGAAGGGATGCTGCTAGCCCGCCGCGCCTCGAGTTCGACGTCGAACGTGTTCCTCGTCGATGCCGACGCCCTGCCGCAGACCCTGCGCCTGCTCGCGCACCGCGCCGAGCCGCTCGGCATCGCCCTCGAGGTCACCGACTTCAGCGGCGAGCTCCCCGACGCCTTCGGCGCCTTCATCCAGTACCCGGGTGCCTCCGGTCGCGTCTGGGATCCGCGGGCCGTCATCGAGGCGGTGCACACCGCCGGTGGCCTCGTCGTCGCTGCCGCCGACCTGCTCGCGCTCACCCTGCTCACCTCGCCCGGCGAGCTCGGCGCCGACGTCGCCGTCGGTACGAGCCAGCGCTTCGGCGTACCGATGGGCTTCGGCGGCCCGCACGCCGGGTATCTCGCGGTACGCGCCGGACTCGAGCGCCAGATGCCTGGGCGCCTCGTCGGCGTCTCGGTGGATGCCGACGGCCACC
>CAZCEE010000259.1:0-3908 GCA_964497165.1 uncultured Schumannella sp.
GCACCCGCGCCGCTGTCGCCATTGCGGCGGCCATCGTCGCCGTGTTGGTGATCGGGTTCTTCGTGTTCTCCGGCTTCTACAGTGACGTGCTGTGGTTCGACCAGCTCGGCTTCCTGGGGGTGCTCACCACTCGCTGGGCATCGCAGGCCGCCATGTTCGGTATCGGATTCGTGGCGATGGCGCTCATCGTCTGGGTGAGCATCGCGCTCGCTTTCCGCGCGCGTCCGGTCTACGCGAAGCTCAATTCGCAGCTCGACCGTTACCAACAGGTCATCGAACCGCTACGTCGGGTCGCGATGATCGGCATCCCGCTCGTGCTCGGCCTCTTCATGGGCGTTTCGACGGCGACGCGGTGGGAGACGGTGCAGCAGTACCTGTACCGCACCCCGTTCGGCCAGGTCGACGCGCAGTTCGGTCTCGACATCGCGTTCTACGTCTACGAGCTGCCGCTGTACCGCGGCGTCGTCGCCTACGCCTCCGCGGTTGTACTCATCGCGGGGCTCGCGGCGCTCGCCACCTCGTACATCTACGGCGGCATCCAGGTGACGGGCCGTGAGGTGCGCATCACCCGCCGCGCCCGCATCCAGCTCGCCCTCACTGCGGCGATCTACATCGCGCTGCAGGGCGTCAGCATCTGGCTCGACCAGTACGCGACCCTCACCGACCAGAAAGACATCCTCACCGGTGTCTCGTACGCCGACGACAACGCCACGATTCCCGGGCGCGCGATCCTTGCCGGCATCGCGGCTCTCGTCGCGGTGCTCTGCATCGTCACGGCCATCATCGGCCGCTGGCGACTGCCACTCATCGGCACGGCGCTGCTCATCGTCGCGGGCCTCGTCGTCGGCTCGATCTACCCGGCGATCGTCGACCGCCTCCAGGTGCAGCCGAGCGCTGGTCAACTCGAGGCGCCGTACATCGAACACAACATCGACGCGACGCGGGACGCCTACGGGCTCTCCGACGTCGAGGTGCAGTCCTACGACGCGCAAGCGGTCGCCGAACCCGGAGCGCTTCGCGAAGACGCCGAGACGACGGCGAACATCCGAATTCTCGACCCCGCCCGAGTCTCGCCGACCTTCGCGCAGCTGGAGCGGGTGCGCCAATACTACAAGTTCCAGCCCCACCTCGACGTCGACCGGTACACGATCGACGGCAACACCCAAGACACCGTGCTTGCCGTTCGCGAGCTCAACCAGGATGCCTCCGACACCTGGTACAACAACGCCCTCGTCTACACCCACGGCTACGGCGTCGTCGCCGCCTACGGCAACCAGCGCGACGCGCAGGGTCAGCCGGAGTTCCTCGAGTCGGGCATCCCCAGCGCGGGCGAACTCGGCGAATACGAACCGCGGGTGTACTTCGGCGAGAACTCGCCCGGTTACTCGATCGTCGGCGGTCCTGAAGGCGCGGATGACAACATCGAGATCGACTACCCGTCGGGGTCGAGCGAGAGCAACGCCTACACGACCTTCACGGGCGACGGCGGGCCGCAGCTCGGCGGCCTCTTCACGCGGCTCGTTTATGCGATCAAGTTCGGGGCCGAGGAGATCATCCTCTCGGAGCAGGTGAACGATTCGTCGCAGATCCTCTACGACCGCAACCCCATCGATCGCGTGCAGAACGTCGCGCCCTACCTGACCCTCGACAGCGACGTGTATCCGGCGGTCGTCGACGGTCGCATCGTCTGGATCGTCGACGGCTACACCACGACCGCGAGCTACCCGTATTCGCGCATCCAGTCGCTCTCCGGCGCGATCGTCGACTCGAACACCCCGGCTCAGCCGTACGCGATCGACGACATCAACTACATCCGCAACTCGGTGAAGGCCACCGTCGACGCCTTCGACGGCACGGTGACGCTGTACGCCTGGGATGAGGAAGATCCGATCCTCAAGACCTGGGAGGCGATCTACCCCGGCACGATCACGCCGAAGAGCGAGATGAGCGACGAGCTGCTCGCCCACGTGCGGTACCCGTCGGACCTGTTCAAGGTGCAGCGCTCGATCCTGTCGACCTACCACGTGACGAACCCGATCGAGTTCTACTCGCGTACCGACGCGTGGACGACTCCCGACGACCCGACCGAGCCGACCGAGGTCGCTCAGCCGCCGTACTACCTGACGATGCAGCTGCCCGGGTGGGACGCTCCGGCGTTCACGCTCTACTCGACCTACATTCCGCGCACCTCCGGCGACAGCCAGAACATCCTCACCGGATATCTGGCCGTCAATTCGGATGCCGGGGAGGACTACGGCAAGCTCACGCTGCTGACCCTGCCGAAGGACGACACGGTTCCCGCGCCCGGTCAGGTGCAGAACCAGTTCACCTCCGACACGGTCGTCGCCAACGAGCTCAACCTGCTCGAACGCGGCGGTGCGACGGAGGTCATCCGTGGCAACCTGCTGACCCTCCCGGTCGGCGGCGGCCTGCTCTACGTGCAGCCGGTCTATGTGCAGTCCACCGGTACGACGAGCTACCCGCTGCTGCGCAAGGTGCTCGTCGCGTTCGGTGACGAGATCGCCTTCGAAGACACCCTGGATGCCGCGCTCGACGCGATCTTCGGCGGCGACTCGGGAGCGGATGCCGGCGACGGCGACGTGCCCACGGATCCGACCGACCCGGCCGATCCCGTCGAGCCGACCGACCCGGGCGACCTGACCGAACTGCAGCAGGCGCTCGCGGACTACCAGACCGCGCTCGCCGCCCGCGAGGCCGCCTACGCCCGCAACGACCTCGTCGCCGCAGCCCAGGCTGACGAAGACATGCAGGACGCGATCGAACGCGCCATCGCCGCCGCCGAAGCGGGTTGAGTGATCTTTCTCGGTGGTCGAGTAGTGGCCGCCGAAGGCGGACGCGTGTCGAGACCATGCCCCACCGATCCCGGGGGCGGTGATAAGGTCGCCTTATGACCCTCGTGGATCAGTACCGCGACGCGCGGCGAGCCGAAGACGTCACGCGCCTTCGGCGTGCGCTCGCCTTGCGCGCGATGGTCGAGTCGGGGATGAGCCAGCGACAGATCGCCGAAGCACTCGGCATCAGTCAGTCGGCGATCAGTCAGCAGCTCGCGGCTGCACCGAGACTCGACGAGGTGCACCCCGAGGTTCTCATGGAAGCGGCAGCGCCGATCCTCACGACGCTGGCTGTTGAGCAGGGCTACTCGGGGCTCTCCGTCTTTGGTTCTGTCGCGCGTGGGCTGGCTCGGTCCGACTCCGACATCGACCTTCTGGTCGAGGCACCCCCCGGCACCTCGACTTTCGGGTTCATCCGCTTTCAGCAATTACTCGAGCGGGTGCTCGGACGAGAGATCGATCTCGTCGATCGCGGCGGACTCAAGCCCGGGCTGGATGACGACATCCGCCGTGAAGCGGTGTTGCTCTGATGGATCGCACGGCAGCCAAAGAGCTGATCCACATCCAAGAGTGGCTTGACCGTGTCGACGAGATCGTCCGGCGAGGCGAAAGCGCCTACCTTGCTGACGACCTCCTCCAAGAGGCCGGGGATTCGCCATGATGAAACTGGGTGAAGCCGCGAACCGGTTGGCGCGGCTCGGAGTCTTGGCACCCGATGGCGTCGAGTGGGCGTTGGCGGTCGCGAACCGCAACTTCATCATCCACCGATATGACGAGATCAACCGCGACCAGACATGGCTCACGCTCGCACGGGACCTCCCGGAGTGGCGGTTGTCCCTGAGTCCGCTGTTCACCGAAGCGCAGACGTCGATCGATCAGCGATCAAGTTGACCGCTGCGCGCATGCTAAGCTCGATCCTTGTGACGCGGGGTGGAGCAGTTCGGTAGCTCGCTGGGCTCATAACCCAGAGGTCGCAGGTTCAAATCCTGTCCCCGCAACTCTGTGATGAGTCGCGACATAGGTCTCACCTGAGTCGCGACATGTGTCATTGATTGA
>CAZCEE010000260.1:0-3894 GCA_964497165.1 uncultured Schumannella sp.
CGTTCGGCTCGCTCGTCATCGTCGGCGCGGCGGGCGGAGCGATCGACCCCGGCACGTTCGTACGCTCAGTGGTCTTCACGGTGCTCGCGATCGGTGTCGCCATGGCCCTGTCGCTGCTTCCCGGTCGCCTGCGCATCGAGTCGGCCGACGACCCGCCCGCACCGACCGGTGGGTGGCTGCGCCGCGCGGCGTTGCGCGAGTTCGACCCGCGGCAGGACTGCCCGAGCATCACCGGGCTCGGCATCGCGATCGTCGCCGTTGTCGCCGTCACGGCGGTCGCGCTCATCGGCGCCGCCGGACTCTGGCCACTTACCGTCGGCGGCGCCCTCGGCGTCGTCGCCGTCGCTGTCGGGCTGCTCGGCGCGATCACGTCGCTGCTCGGGCTCATCGTGCTGAGCCTGCGCCGCCGCCGACCGCTTGCCCTGTTCGAGTTGCTCGGCTTGCGCTCCGACCCGGTGATCGCGCTCGTACTCGTCATTCCGCTGGTGGTGGCACAGTTGAGCGGCAGTGTCGCGCTACACGGGGTCGACCGGCTCGCGATCGACGCCGTCGAATCCGGGCAGATCGAACGTCCCGATCTCGAGGAGGCGTTCGCCGACTGGATCGAACGCTCCGACGGTTGCGAGAGCACCGTCGATGGCGTCACCGTGCGCCCCCTCGTGCTCATCGCGGCGGAGGGCGGCGGCATCCGGGCGGCCACCTGGACCGTCGCGACGCTCGCCGAGTTCGCCGACGACGGCCGGTGCGCCGCCGATTCGGTGTTCCTCTCCAGCGGCGTCAGCGGCGGGTCGATCGGGCTCGCGGTCGCCGCGACCCTCGACCGCACCGAGGACGGTTCTGCGGCCGGGCCGGACGCCGACGCTGCGTTCTCCAGTTACCCCGACCGGGTGCGCGCCGCGATCGACGACATCGGGGGTTCGGCCGCCCTGCCCGCTGCGCTCGTCGGACTCTTCGGCAGCGACCCGCTCGCCTCGACGACCGGCCTGCGCTCACCGACGTTCGAAGAACCGACGCGGTGGCGTGATCGGGCGGCCCTCATCGAGGATGCCTGGCGGGCTGCCGACGACCAGCTCGCCCTCCCCTGGGGCGCTGAGCCCGCCGCGCCGACCGGGCTCGTCGTCTTCAACTCGGCCGACATCCTCTCGGGCTGCCGGGTCGTGGTGAGCCAGGTCGAACTCGGCACCGGCACCTTCGGATCGACGACCGAGCAGTCGCACGGGGGCGACACCGAGGGCAACGCCCAGCGTCCGCGCTGCGATCAAGGGTCGGCCGGGCCACCCCTCACCCTCGACCTCGTCGACTTCTTCGGCGCCTGTGCATTCGGGGCCGACTGGGCGACCGCGTCGATGCTGTCGGCCCGCTTCCCGGTCGTCACCCCGGGCGGCGTGATCGACCGCAGCGCCGCCTGCGGTGCCGACGAGGGCGCTGCCGGCGACGACCGCGACCGACTCCACCTCGTCGACGGCGGGTACGCCGAGAACTCGGGGCTCGGTCTCATCGCCGACATCGCCCCCGACCTCGCCCGGGTGATCGCCGCGTACAACGCCGACGCGGATGTCGACGTGGTGCCGCACCTCGTCTACATCCAGAACTCCCCCGGCGCCTACCTCGCCGCACGCGCCCAGGAGTCGGTGCCGGAACTCTCGGTGCCCATCGCGGGGTTCGGCACGAAGGCGACCCAGGTGACCCCGAATGCGTGGATCCAGCGGGCGATGGCCGCGTTCGACATGTCGTCGGACCAGGTCGTGATCGCGGCCGCCGGCACGGAGCCCTCTGTGACCGTGCCGCTCGGCTGGGGTCTGTCGGATGCGACCTACGACCAGCTTCTCGCCGCGGCGCGCACCCAGGCGTCGAGCGAGACATGCGCCGTGCCGGAGTGGAGCGAGTACCACTGCGTCGGCGACCTGCTCGACCTGTTCGACTAGTCCGCAGTTCGACTACTGCCAGGCCTCTTCGGGGATCTCGCCGATGAACCAGAACGACCAGCCGATCACGATCGCCACGAACGCGATCACCAGCAGGTAGATCACCGTGACGACGATGCCGATCCACAGCCCGGTGAGGGCGAGCGCGCGACCACGCTCGCCGGTTCGCTTGATCTGTCGAAGCGCGATGATCGCGAGCGGGATGCCGGCCGGCGCGAGGATCACGGCGACGATCAGGCTGAGCAGCGCGAAGTCGTTGACCCGCGTCGCTGGGGCGCCCAACGTGCTCATGGCTGGAAGCCTAGAGGCGCCCTGCTCGTCGGAACAGCGTAATCAGTAGGTGACGACGCCCGGGGTGCCGCCGCCGGCATCCACGGCTCCTCCGGTGATCGCGACACTCAGCGGCGACGCGAGGAACACGATGACCGCCGCGAGTTCTTCGGGGGTGACGATGCGCCCGATGATGTTGCCGGCCATCGCGCGTTCCACGTCGGCGGCCGGAGCACCGTCGGCGACGCGCTTCTCGACCAGCCCGGCGACCGCCTCGGTGCGGGTGAGCCCGGGATGCACGACCGTCACGTTGACCCCCTGCGGCCCGAGCTCGTCGGCGAGGTTCTTGGTGATCGCGGCGACGCTGATGTTGCGCACCGTCTGCGCGACCGAACCCGACTTGCGAGCGCCGAGTCCGCTGATGTTGACGATGCGCCCCCAGCCGCTCGCGATCATGTGCGGCGCGACGGCGCGCGCCGACCGCAGGTAGCCGAGCACCTTCTCTTCGAACTCTTCACGCATCGCGTCGTCGCTCGTCTGCGAGGCGGCGGTGTTCTTCGCAGCGCTCCACGGGGCGGCCGCCGTGTTGACGAGGATGTCGACACCGCCCATCGCGGCGACCGCCGCCGCCACCCCGGCCTGCACCGACGCGTCGTCGCGGGAATCGATGACGACCCCGTGCACCGTGCCGCCGGTCTCGTCCGCGAGGGTCGCCGCGATCTCGGCGACATCGTGCCGGGCGGCGACCGCAACCACGGCGCCTTCCCGCGCCAGTGCGACCGCCGCGGCTCGACCGATTCCCTTCGTGCCGCCGATGACGAGTGCGCGCTTACCGGTGAGCTGCAGGTCCATCCATTCAGGCTAGCCAGGAGGGTGTCACAAAGCTGTGGCCCGGGATGCCGGGTTCTAAGGTGTGAGCGTGACCACCGCAGACGCCGGATCCGGCATCATCCGCCTGCCCCTCGACGGCCCGCCCCTCGCGGTCGGCCAGGATGCGCTCGATGCGATCGGTGAGGCGTGGGGCTCCGACGCCTCAACGATCGTGGTGCCGGTTGAGCGCTTCGATCCGGGATTCTTCGACCTGCGCACCGGCGTGCTCGGCGAGTTGACGCAGAAGTTCGTGAAGTACCGCATCCGCCTTGTCGTGGTCGGCGATGTCACGGCCCACACCGAGGCGTCGAACGCGTTCCGCGACTACCTGCGCGAGACCAACGCGGGCGACCAGGTGTGGTTTGTCGTCGGCGAGGCCGAACTCGCCGCTCGGCTGGCGGGCTCTGTAGCGGAGACGCTGGCATGAGCGCGCTGCCCGATCGGGTGTCGGCGGTCGTCATCGGAGCCGGGCCTGCAGGGCTGGCTGCCGCCGCAGAACTGCAGCGGGTCGGCATCTCGGCGATCGTGCTCGACAAGGCCGACCGCGTCGGCGCGAGCTGGGCCGGCCACTACGACCGGCTACACCTGCACACCTCGCGCGGACTCTCCGGGCTGCCCGGCTATCGCATCCCGCGCCGCTACGGACGCTGGGTTGCCCGCGACAACGTGCTCGCCTACCTCGCCGAGTACGCCGACCTGCACGACCTCGATGTGCGTCTCGGAGTGACTGCGTCGGCCGTCGAACGCGGGGTCGACGAGTGGCGGGTCTCGTGGCGCCGCGGCGACGAGGAAAGGCAGATCGCCGCCGACACCGTCGTCGTCGCGACCG
>CAZCEE010000261.1:0-3893 GCA_964497165.1 uncultured Schumannella sp.
CAGTTCCTTCAGGAGTTCGATGATCTGGGCCTGGATGGTGACATCGAGCGCTGTGGTCGGCTCGTCGGCGATGAGGAGGGCGGGACGGCACGCGAGTGCCATCGCGATCATCACCCGTTGGCGCATGCCGCCGGAGAGTTCGTGTGGGTACTTGTCGGCGACGTCGGAGGCGTGCGGGAGGCCGAGCCGCTCGAGGAGCTCGATGACCCGACGGCGCACCTCGCGGCGATCGGCCCGCGGCTCGTGGAGTCGGATGGCCTCTGCGACCTGTTCTCCGCACCTGTGAACGGGATTGAGCGACGACAGCGGGTCTTGGAAGACGTACGAGATGCCCGTGCCCCGCACCGTGCGCAGCTGTGCGTCCGAGATCTTCAACAGGTCGCGACCGTTGAAGACGACCGAGCCTCCGATCGCGGCCTTGTTGGATGTCGGGAAGAGCCGGGTCACGGCGAGGGAGGTCACCGACTTGCCGGAACCACTCTCGCCGACGACTCCCACGATGCTTCCTGGATGGACGTCGAAAGACACGCCTGAGACGGCTCGGACCTCCGCGTCACCCGTGCCGAAGCGCACGGTGAGGTCGCGGACCGCCAGCAAGGGCGCCGGTGCCGCGGCGCTACTGCGTCGGAGGGATGCATTGATACTGCTCGCAGCGACCATGACGACCCACCTCCCTACTTGCATGGTATGTAACTAGTTACATACTGCACTGCGGCTACCGGTTCCCGCAACCCTCGCCTTCCGCCCGGCCCATCCGACGTCCCACTGCCCGCGCGGGATGGCCAGGCGAGCAACATGAGCCGACCGGACTTGAGAGCCGACGGCGCGAAGGCGGGTACCTTTACGGACGTGGACCGACAGCGCCGAGCGACAATCCTGAGCGTCGCGCGGCTCGCGGGCGTCTCGACCGCAACGGTCTCGCGCGTACTCAGCGGCGTCTCCCCGGTGAACCAGATCACGAGGCAGCGGGTCGAGGCCGCCATTCAGGAGCTCAACTACCGCCCGAGCGAGCTCACCCGGGCGGTCTTCGCAGGACGG
This sequence comes from uncultured Schumannella sp., assembly GCA_964497165.1. GTDB lineage: Bacteria > Actinomycetota > Actinomycetes > Actinomycetales > Microbacteriaceae > Pseudolysinimonas_A. Next base: position 1,039 of record CAZCEE010000261.1, read on the forward strand.
TCCAACACGATTGGCGTGCTCTTCTCCGACCTTCGTAACCCCTATTACGTCGGCCTCGTCGGCGGAATCTCTCAAGTTGCGAACTCGGCGAACGCCCTCGCCTACATCGCCGCCGGAAACCGTGACAGCGCGCTCGAGCGGCGGATCCTCTCGCTCATGGACTCCCACCGGGTCCGGGGCATGATCACGACAGCAACCAACGACAACGACGACGTCATCCTGTCGATGGCCCAGGCCGGCGCCGAGTGCGTCTTCATCACCCGCGACCCGGCGATCGCTCACCCGCGCATGCACAGCATCCGGCTCGATGATCTCGCGGCGGGCGACCTCGCCTGGCAGCACCTCTCGGGCGTCGGGCGACGACGGGTGCTCATCGTCAATCAGTCACCGCAACGAGTCACGACGCTCGAAAGGAACCGCGGGCTGATCGACGCCGCGCACCGCGACGGAGTCACTCTCGGCGACGACAACATCTTCGTGTTGCCCTCTCTCGAGGCGGCGAGTGTCGAGCTGCGTCGGCGCATCGATGCAGACTGGGCTGCGGGCCGCATCGACGCGATCTTCGCAGCTACCGGCATCGCGACATTCCGGGCGTACGAGGCGCTTTCGGCCACCGGGCTGCGTGTGCCCGAGGACGTCGCCATCCTCGGGCTCGACGACTTTGCCTGGGCAGAGCACCTCGCGACACCGCTCTCGGTCATCGCGCAGCCGACCGCTCAGATGGGCTCGGCGGCCGCCCAGGTGATTCTCGACGAGCCGGGCGAGAGTCAACGCCTACGGTTCGCCCCCTCGCTCATCGCGCGCGCATCAACCGCCGTCTGAAGGGACAAAGTCGCGGCCCCATCCACGCGGGTCCCTCCCGTTAGGTAGCTAACCCTGGAAATGCCGTGTGAGCGCGTCGGCGAGGCCGTCGTCGATGTCGGTGCCGGTGGTCTCGGTTGCGACAGCGACCACCTCGGGGGGCGCTTGGCCCATCGCGACGCCGACGCCCCCACCGGCCGCCGTCCACTCGAACATGTCGATGTCGTTGCGGCCGTCGCCCGCGGTGAAGACCCGGGATGTCGGGATGCCGAGCGCGCTTCGCACCCGTTCCAGCCCGGTGCCTTTGTTGACGCCGTCGGGCGCGATGTCGAGCCACGCGGTCCAGCCGACGTTGTAGGTGACCTTGTGGAGGCCCATCTGCTCGACGACGGCGAGAAAGTCTTCGATCGCGTGGCCGGGCGAGATCACGACAACACGGGTCGACGCAACGCCGAGCAGATCGTCGAACTCGACCTTGTGTTTGGCGACGGCGAGGGCGCCATCGGGGAAGGAGCCCGTGTACCGGAAGACGCCGTCGGCATCCTCGACGGCGTAGCTCGCCTGCCCGAGGTGGCCGCGGATGGTGGTGAGCACTTCGGTCGGGTCGAACGTCTCGACGTGGTGCCGGGCGTAGCCGAGCGGTGCGTCGGGGTCGCGGCGCAGCACGATGGCTCCGTTGGCGCAGACCACGTACCGCGACACGATGCCGAGGCGGTCGAGAATCGGCAGAGTCATCGACACCGAGCGGCCGGTGGCGAGCATGACCTCGTGCCCGAGATCCCGCACGCGTCGGACGGCGTCACGCACGGCATCCGTCAGCGTCCCGTCTTCTTGAAGCACGGTGCCGTCGATGTCGAGAGCGACGAGCCACGGCTCGGTCACCGGGGTTCCAGTACTGAAAGCCCGAGGTAGGGCTGCAACGCTTCGGGGACCAGCACGGAGCCGTCGGCCTGCTGGTGCGTCTCGAGCAGCGCGACGATCCACCGGGTGGTGGCGAGGGTGCCGTTGAGGGTGGCGACCGGCGCGGTCTTCCCCTCCGGGGTGCGGTAGCGGATGTCGAGGCGGCGCGACTGGTAGGTCGTGCAGTTGGAGGTCGACGTCAGCTCGCGGAACGCGCCCTGGGTCGGCACCCAGGCCTCGACATCGAACTTGCGGGCGGCACTCGAGCCGAGGTCGCCGGCCGCGATGTCGATCACGCGATAGGCGAGGCCGAGGGATTGCAGCATCCCCTCCTGCATCGCCAGCAGCGCGTCGTGCTCGGCTTCGGCATCCTTCGGGTCGATGTAGGTGAACATCTCCAGCTTCTGGAACTGGTGAACGCGGATGATGCCGCGGGTGTCTTTGCCGCCCGAACCGGCTTCGCGCCGGTAGCAGGTCGAGATGCCGGCGTAGCGGAGCGGCCCGTTGGAGACGTCGATGATCTCGTCTTTGTGGAACCCGGCGAGCGCGACCTCGCTCGTACCGGTCAGGTAGAGGTCGTCGCGTTCGAGGTAGTAGATCTCGTCGGAGTGCGCACCGAGGAATCCGGTGCCGGCCATGATGTCGGGCCGCACGAGTGTGGGGGTGATGAGCGGCTCGAACCCGGCGGCGAGCGCGCGATCGAGACCCATCTGGATGAGGGCGAGCTCGAGCCGCGCGCCGACTCCCCGCAGGAAGTAGAACCGGGCGCCGGAGACCTTCGCGCCGCGCTCCATGTCGATCGCGCCGAGGATCTCGCCGATCGCGAGGTGATCGCGGGGTTCGAAGTCGAAGGATGCGGGCGTGCCGACTTCGCGGATCGTGACGAAGTCGTCTTCGCCACCCGCCGGAACTCCGTCGATGATGACGTTCTGGATGGCGCCGACGGTGTCGGCGAACGCGGCTTCGGCTTCGGCCACAGCGGCCTGCGCCGCCTTCACCTGGGCGGCCATCTCCTGAGCCTGAGCGACCAGGACCGCCTTCTGCTCTTTCGGCGCGGCGGCGACGGTCTTGCCGAACACGTTCTGTTCAGCGCGGACGCTCTCGAACGCGGAGAGCGCGGCACGGCGGGCGGCGTCGGCGGCGATCGCCTCGTC
>CAZCEE010000262.1:0-3888 GCA_964497165.1 uncultured Schumannella sp.
ATCCCGCGGGCGGCCCACGCCCGAGCCGTGATCACGAACGGTGCCGTGGGGATGCGTTTCCGGCAACGTTCGCGCAGCGCGGCTTGCCGCTCCGGGTCGAGGCTCGCCGCGTAGGAGCCCGCCGGGCCGACGCCACGGGTGAACGGCTCCCACCACGCGTCGAAGCTTGTGTGCTCGAGGTCGGCTGCAAGCGACGTTTGCTGGATCTCGCCCAGCCCCGCTGCTTCGAACAACTCCGCCAGGTGGCCCTCGCGCGCGCCCGCGAGCTGCGATTCATCGTCGATTCCCGGATCGAGCTCACGTGCTGCCCGCCAGAACACAGCGAGCGGGCCCTGGCCGCCAGGCGTGATCCCACACGCACGCGGCAACGACACCACCCGGCCGGGTCACGCGCGCCATCTCGGCCAGTCCGGCGACCGGATCCTTCATAAAATGGACGACCAGCTGTGCGAGCGCCGCATCAAACGACCCGTCCGCGAACGGCAGTTCCTCGGCGGACGCCTGTGACACGTCGACACCGGGGTGCCGTGCTCGGGCAGCGGCGACGAATGGCTCGGACGGGTCGACCGCCCCTACGCCCTCCGGCCCGAGCCGCGTGACCAGCTCGGCGGTGAGTGCCCCGGGGCCGCAGCCGACGTCGAGCACCCGCTGGCCCGGGCGTACCCCGGCGAGATCCGCCATCTGCGGGGAGAGCAGCTGCGAGTACCTGCCCATGAATCGATCGTACGCGTCCGCGGCGACGTCGAAGCTCACGCGGCGAACTCTAGCGTCCCCCGGCGTACCAGCAGTCATCTCCAAGCTCCCATCCGAGCGAGACTCAAGGCGCGGGCCCTGGACTTCCGCAGGACCTTGCGGCGTGAGACGATGGCCGTCAGGAGGTCCGGGACTCATGCACGAAGTTCGGTCGGTTGCCGTACATCCGCTCCTTGGCATGTCGCTCCTGGCGATGCTCATCACCGGGTGTGCCGGGGCTGCGCCGAGCTCGTCGCCGGACACGGCAGCAACCGGGACCGCTCCGCCGGCATCCGCGCTGGCCGACACCCCAGTGCCGGCCAGCCCGTCGGACGCAGCCAGTCCAGCCGGAAGCGGCATTGCGGCGGATCTGGTCACCCCCGGTCGCCTCACGTACTGCGCCAACCTGCGGCCCGGCCGGATGGGCTTCGAGGACGAGACCGGCAAGCCTGCCGGTGTCAACGTCGAGATTGCCCAGGGAATCGCCGCGCGCCTCGGCCTGGAGGCTGAGATTCGCGAGACGCCGTTCGAGGCGCTCATCGACGCTGTCGCGGGGGGCGAGTGCGACATGAGCATCTCATCCCAGCACATCACGCAGACCCGGCTCCAGAAGATCGACATGCTTCCGTACACGCAGGGCGTCCAGCACGTCGTGGTACGGGCGGGCAACCCGGCCGGAATCGTCCAGTTGACCGACCTCTGCGGAAAGATCCTCGCCGTCCAGACTGGTTCCACCCATGTGGACCTGGTCCTGGGCCAAGGGGACCACACCGGGGCGGGCATCGACCGTGACTGCGTTGCGGTCGCCAAGCCGAAGGTCGACCTGCGCGAGTTCGCGGACGACGGCGAGGCGATCGAAGCCCTGGCCAGCGGCACGGCCCACGCCTACATCGGCAGCGATTTCGTGACGGCCGACCGGCCGACGGAATTCGAGCTTTCGACCGCGCTGCCTCCGATCCGAAACGGGATCGGTCTCTCCAAGGACCATCCTCGGCTTCGCGCGGCCATCGAGGGTGCCCTGCAGGCGATGTTCGGGGACGGGAGCTATCAGGCGATCCTCGATCGGTTCGGCGTCGGGGATCTGTCGGTCGCGAACTGACGGGATCCCTACCCCGGTGGCGGTGCGTCCACCATCCGCGACGGCGGGTCGACGTCCGACAAGGCGGTCTCGGTCCTCCCGACCCAATGGCTATCGGCCGGCCGCTGCGGGTCGTATCGGACCGAGACGTGGTCACCCTCGTTCCAGGTGGACGCCTCATCCCAGTCGAGGTAGCCGCTGTCCCCCTCGTGCTCACCGCCTTGCTCGTCGCGATACCGGTAGCGCACCCGGAACTGCGGCCGCCGGTTGAACGAGACATTGGTCCCCTCGACGCCGCTCACGGTCGCCTCCGTCGCAACGCCGGAACGCAGCAGGCGCCTGGCCCGCAACAGCCCCCGCACGGCCCGTACGAAAAGGACGCCGCCGATGCCGCCGAAGACCACACCGACCACCAGGAAGACGATCGAGATCACCACATTCGCATCCGGATCGAGGCGGGCAGAGGAGGGCGACGTGGGCAGGTAGTAGACCGCCACGGGGCCTCGCTCGGTCAGCGCCTCCCAGGTCTCGATCGAGACGTCTTGGGCACCATCGACGGTGCTGCCGTCCTCAGGCGAGAATCGGAAGCGGACCCGGTACTGGGTGCTGGAGTCCGAATCGGCGCGGACGATGTCCTTGGTCAGGACCATCCCGGTCGTCTGCACCGCGTCCGAGCTCCAGACCCGCTCCTCGAGTGCCATCCCGACCCCGACGACGAACAGCACGAGCCCGGCGAGCAGCCAGATCCCGCCGAAGAAGAGCCAGAACGAACGCTTCGCCTGTCCCAGCAACGATGGAGCCCTAGGGGGCGACACGGGTGATGGTGATCGGTTTGAGCAGGCTGTTCTCGCCCTCCTGCATCGGCCCGATCGTCCCGCCGGCGGCCACATAGCCCTCGGCCATCGCCAAGGCCGGATACGAGTCGCCGACAGCCAGGCCCTGGGCCACGAAGGCGCCATCCGCCCCGGTCTTCGCGAACGACACGATCTGGCTCTCCTGGGGGTTGCTGACCCAGGCCGCCAGGTCGGTGCCCGGAGCGAGGAGGAAGACGACGGCCCCGGACACGGGACGGCCGCTGTCCGCGTCGATGACCTGGCCGCTGAGCGTGGCCGACCCGCTGGTCCCGGCGGAGCCGATCGTGGTCTGCGCCGTGGTCATCGGTCGCAGCATCGGACCTGCGAACACCTCCAGCAGGTAGGTGCCGTCCGGAAGTCCTCGATCCGAGTAGACGTAGCCGAACAAGCAGCCTCCGTTCTCGGCGCCCTCGCCGAGTCGGAAACCACCGCGCAGGATGATCTCGCCATCGACTCGCCACTGGCTGATGACGTCCTCGCCAGTCGCGAACCCGCTGTGCTCGAGCGATGCCACGATGTTGCCCGTTCCGGACGGGTACGAACTGACCCGGTTGCGGGCCGGGCATTCGTCCTGGCTGTCCGTCCACGTGTCGAGCCGCACGCTCTCGCGTCCGGTGCTGGCAACGAGATACGGACTGTCGACGGTTCGCCGGCCGGCCCGAGCGGCTTCGATGAGCGGCAGCGCCAGCGCGATCGGTCGGACCCACGAGTAGCCGCCGGCGTCGTCCTGTGCGCGCGTCGGGATGCCGACCAGTTCCCCGGCCTCGTTCGCCGCGAGGCCGCCGGAGTTGCCGCTGCTGACGACGGCGTCGGTCTTGATCCAGGCCCGCGGCCCGATCCGGTCGTCGCCGAGGAACCCGGACGCACGACCTGAGCTCAGGCTGACCGTATTGCCTCCGATGCCGGGGAAGCCGACGACGGTCAGTGGGTCGCCGACATGCAGTGCCTCGGAATCGCCGATCGCCACCGGCGCGAGGTCGAGCCCGCCTCCGCCGAGCGGCCGCCCGTCGAGGCCGCGATCGATCTTGATGACCGCGGCGTCGAGGTAGCCGTCAGCCGAGATGACGGTCGCCCGGTACGTCGGTACCGGTGGCTGATCCTCGGACTCGATGATCGCCACGATCAGGTCCTCAGGGTCGACCGCGGGTGTCGGATCGGCCTCGAAGACCCCGAGTCCGGCCGCCGACGGCATCGCGACGTGGGCGTTCGTCAGGATGAGCCCGT
>CAZCEE010000263.1:0-3878 GCA_964497165.1 uncultured Schumannella sp.
AGAGCCGTGGCGGTCACATGCGCGACGACTACCCGAAGCGCGACGACGCCACCTACATGAAGCACACGATGGCGTACCTGACGGGCGACCCGCACTCACCCGACGCCGCCGACCACATCACGCTCGACTGGAAGCCGGTCGTGATCACCAACTACCAGCCGATGGAACGGAAGTACTGAGGATGTCGACGACCGCCGAAGCTGCCGTGCAGGCCTTCACCGTCACGCTCATCATCCGTCGCTTCGACCCGGAGGTCGACGAGGAGCCGCGCTGGGTCGACTACGACGTGCAGATGTACCCGACCGACCGGGTGCTCGACGCGCTGCATCAGATCAAGTGGGAACAAGACGGTTCGCTGTCGTTCCGTCGCTCGTGTGCTCACGGCATCTGCGGGTCGGATGCGATGCGCATCAACGGCCGCAACCGACTGGCTTGCAAGACCCTCATCAAGGATCTCGACATCAGCCAGCCGATCTACGTCGAAGCGATCAAGGGCCTTCCGCTCGAGAAGGACCTCATCGTCGACATGGAGCCGTTCTTCGAGTCGTACCGCGCCATCCAGCCGTTCCTCATCGCGAACGACAAGCCCGACAAGGAGCGCATCCAGTCGGTCGCCCAGCGCGCCATCTTCGACGACACCACCAAGTGCATCCTGTGCGCCGCGTGCACCTCGTCGTGCCCGGTCTTCTGGACCGACGGGCAGTACTTCGGACCCGCCGCGATCGTCAACGCGCACCGCTTCATCTTCGACAGCCGTGACGAGGGCGCCCAGGTGCGCCTCGACATCCTCAACGACAAGGAGGGCGTGTGGCGCTGCCGCACGACCTTCAACTGCTCCGAGGCCTGCCCGCGCGGCATCGAGGTCACGAAGGCGATCGCTGAGGTCAAGCAGGCCGTCCTCCGCGGAAACCCCGGCCTCCCCCGCCTCGACTTGACCGTGGTCTGAGCTCTCGCGACAAACAAAAGAGGCCCGGCCCCGCGAAGGCTGGGATCTACCGCGGGGCCGGACCGAGTGCCCCCGGATGGGACATCGGAGGGCGGGGCCTGACGGCCTCACCTGAAGAGACGCCTGGGCGCGGCGGGTATGACGCGGGTTTCGCGAGATTCGTCCCCCGAGGTCGGGGGACAGCCTTCAGCCGACGAGGTTGACGGCGACGGTGCCGCCGCCGGACGACAGTCCAAGCGGCTGGATGAGCGCGTTGATGAGCCCGTCGAGCAGTCCGAGGATCTCGGCGAGGGGGTTGGTGCCGAGCACCAGGCCGCGGAGGTAGTCGCGGTCGACGGTCTGCACGAGTTCGATCGAGGAGAGCCCGCCCGGGAACGCGGCGATGTCGATGACGTACTGTCCGGAGGCATTGACCTGCACGGTGGCGTAGACGGTACCCACCGCTTGCGCGGTGATCGTTGCTCCGGGGGTTCCGGTGCCGGTGAGGTGAAGCGTGATGTCGGCGTCGACGATCGAGCCGTTGTCGTCGGTGATCGTGTCGATGACTGAGTCGACGGTGTCGCCGAGCACCCCGCCGGCACCTTCGACGTCACCGGCGAAGATCTCGTCGACGACGCCGTCATCCGTCCCTGTCGTGCCGGCGTCATCCGCCGTGTCTTCCTGCTCGACCGCGGCGGGCGGCGGGGTGGTGCCGCTCGCGTCGACGGTCGGCGCAACGCCGAGCGCGACGCTGCCGACGATGACGGCGGCGACGGCGAATCCGCCGACGAGCGTGCCGGTGCCGGTGGCGGCTCCCATCGAGAGCCCGCCGACGATCGGGGCGGCGAGTACGCCGCTGCCGGCGATCGTGTCGAGGGCGACGGGGACGTCGGGAATCGGGAGGGTGGAAGCGGATGCTGCCGACGAGTTGCTGAGGGACGCGAGCAGCGTTCCGCCGGCGACGCCGCCGAGCAGCAGCGGAAGCATCACCATCGCGAGGTGCGAGCCGACCTCGTCGACCTCTTCAGAGACGATGGTGCATTTCGCGCAGCCGACGAGATGTGCGCTGAGCCGCTCGCGGTCGCGGCCGGAGAGGCCGTCGCGGGCGTGTTCGCCGAGGCGCGACATCGACCACTGGCACTCGCCGGAGGCGGCCGCATCCGTGACGTGCGCCTGAAGCCAGGCTTTCCGTAGCCCTTCGCGAGCGCGATACGAGAGGGCGGCGATGCTGTTGGCGGTCATCCCCATCAGCGGGGCGACTTCGTGCGGGTCTAAGCCTTCGACTTCGGTGTACCAAAGCACCGTCTGCCAGCGCTCGGGTAGGGAGCGGAAGGCGCGCGCGGTCAGGGTCCGGTCGAGCGCCCACGCGGCGGGGTCGTCCGGAATCCGGTCGTCTTCAAAGTCTTCGATGATGTCCACCTGGACGTCGCGCGAGGCGGCCCCCCAGGTGCTCGCTAGGTTTCGGATTGTCGTGTAGAGGTAGGGACGAAAAGCGCCGGTTGGTCCGCCGCCCGCCAGGACACGTTGGTAGATCCGTGCGTAAGACTCGCTGACGAGGTCATCCGCATCGATCGACGACGTGAACTGGCGGGCGACGCGAGCGGCAGAACGATAATGACGGCGCCACAGTTCCCCGAAAGCGCGCGTATCCCCCGATCGCGCGCGTTCGATCAGCTCCGCATCCGAAGTGGTTAGCTTCGTATTCTGATCGCTCATTCCCCTGATCCATTCCCGGGCCTCTCTTTGTCCCTCTTAGGAATCGAAGAACACCGGAAGTGTTGCCACTCCGCGGCGTCCTTCATCAGAAGAGACAACCCGTTCCGTCTACTATGACGCCGATGTTCACCCGCGCCTCACCCCCCAAGTGGGGGGCACCCCGGGCCTACAGTAACGCGAGTAGCACTCAACTGCCACTGGTGAAGGCCCACCTAGGCTGAACCGCATGCCACTCAAGGAGCGGATCGCTGCCGCGGTCGCCTGGGTGCAGCGCCGGAAAGCCGTGCGGGTGTTCGTGCGCTACGGCCGCGACCGCGGGCCGATCCTGGCGAGCGGGCTGGCGTACCAGGCGCTGTTCGCGGTGTTTGCAGGTCTTTGGGTCGCCTTCTCGATCGTGGGCCTGGTGGTGAGCGGCGACACCCTCCTTCAGCAGACCCTGCTCGACTTCCTCGGTGGCGTTGTGCCGGGCCTCGTGGATGACGGCTCGGAGAACGGAGCGATCGATCCCGACGGCTTCTCGGCGGGCTTCGCGTTCAGCGTCTCGGGCATCGTCGCCTTGGTCGGACTGCTGTTCACCGCGCTCGGCTGGCTCGCCGCCGCCCGTGACTCGGTGCGTACCCTGTTCGACCTGCCGCCGGCCGCGACCAACGTGGCGCTGCAGAAGTCGATCGACCTCGCCCTCGGTGTCGCGTTCGCGGCCCTGCTGCTGATCGCGGCGGGGCTGTCGTTCGCCGGCACCACGGCGACCGAGGGCGTGCTCGACTGGCTGGGTATCGACGCGCGATCGGTCATCGGTCTGGTGCTGAGCCGCACGGTCACCCTCATCGTTGCGGTGTTCGTCTACGCGGCAGCTCTCGCCGGGCTCTACCGCGTGCTCGCCGGGGTGAAGGTGCCGGCCCGCATTCTGCGGCACGGGGTGCTGCTCGGAGCGATCGGGCTCGCGGCGCTGACCGTCGCGGGGGGTCTGCTGCTCGGCGGGGCGCAGAACAACCCGCTCATCGCATCCTTCGCCGTCGTCGCGGGCCTGCTGATCTACTACAACTTCGCGTCGCAGGTGATCCTGATCGCCGCCACCTGGATGGCGGTGGATGTCGACGACGAGGGGATCGTGATCGACAGGAAGGTCTTCGAGTCGCGGCTCGAGCAGGCCCGAGCGCTCGTCGCCGCGCATGAGCCGCAGCCTCCGCCGAAACGCGGATTCTGGCAGCGGCTGTTCGGTCGTCGCTCCTGAGCGACC
>CAZCEE010000264.1:0-3874 GCA_964497165.1 uncultured Schumannella sp.
GCGCCGCCCGGGGTTGGCGACCGCGAGCCGGGCCGGGGCGCTCTCGCCGAGCCGCAGCCGGTGGGGGAGGTCACGAGCGAACTCGAGGGCGCGCGGCGACCCGGCGAGCACCAGGTCGACGGTGACGACGATCGCCAGCACGACGCCCCAGAGCACGAGCCCCGGCACGCCCTGAAGCAGCACGACGGGCACCGCTCCCGCCGCCACCAGCAGCACGAACCACCCCGAGATCGCCACGCGATCAGCCGCCGCTCAAATCGGTACCTGCACTTGCTGGATGACCGACCGCAACACGGTGTCGGGCGCGACGCCCTCGAGTTCGGCCTCGGTACGCAACTGGATGCGGTGGCGCAGCACGGGGACGGCCATCGTCTGGATGTGGTCGGGCGTCACACCCGAGGACCCGGAGAGCCAGGCCCAGGCGCGTGCCGCGGCGAGCAGTGCCGTCGTGCCGCGGGGCGAGACGCCGAGTTTCACCGAGGGGCTCTGCCGGGTGCCGCGCGCGAGATCGACGGCGTAGCCGAGCACGTCGGGGCTCACCGTCACCGTCGCGACATCCGCCTGCGCCTTCGCGAGGGTCGCCGCGTCGAGCACGGGCGCCAGGCCGGCGCCGGCCAGGTCGCGCGGGTTGAAACCGGTGGCGTGACGTCGCAGCACCTCGAGTTCGACCTCACGCTCGGGCAGGTCGAGCACCAGCTTCATCAGGAACCGGTCGAGCTGGGCTTCGGGCAAGGTGTACGTGCCCTCGTACTCGATGGGGTTCATCGTCGCGGCGACGAGGAACGGGGCGGGCAGTTTGCGCGTCACACCGTCGGCCGAGACCTGGCGCTCCTCCATCGCCTCGAGCAGCGCTGCCTGCGTCTTCGGGGGTGTGCGGTTGATCTCGTCGGCGAGCAGGATGTTGGTGAACACCGGCCCTTCGCGGAACTCGAACTCACCCGACTTGGGGTCGTAGACCGCCGACCCGGTGATGTCGCCCGGCATCAGGTCGGGGGTGAACTGGATGCGCTTGGTGTCGAGCCGCATCGCCGCGCTGAGCGAGCGCACCAGGAGGGTCTTCGCGACGCCGGGCACGCCTTCGAGCAGCACGTGGCCGCCCGCGAGCAGCGCGATGATCAGCCCGGTCACTGCGCCGTCCTGACCGACGACGGCTTTGCCGACCTCGGTGCGGACGGCGGCGAGGGAGGCGCGGAGCGAGTCCGTCGTGTCGGTCATGTGAGCCATTCTCTCGATACCTGAAGGGTCATGTCGGTCAGCGTCCCCGCACGACGCGGGTGACTTCTGCTTCGAGCAGCAACAGCTCGTCGGAGAGTTCGACAAGCGGGCCGTCGTGGGCCGGGATGCGGTCGACCAAGAGTTCCGCGAGCGCGGCCCGATCGCGTCCGGTCAGCGCGGCGACGGTGTCGACGACCTCGTCGACAGTGGCGCGTCGCGGCAACCCGCACGACGTGGCGAGCCGGGCGATCGCGCCGATGCGCAGCGAGTCGAGGGCGTGCTCGCGGGCACCCGCGCGCTCGTACAGCCGTGCCCGACCCTCCATGGTCTCGTTGGCCCGCACGACGACGGGGAGCCGCTCGGTCACGAGCGGGCCGACGCGGCGTCCGCGCCAGATCGTGGCGGCGAGGCCGAGCAGCAGAAGCAGCAGCACGAGCGGCGTCACCCACGGCGGGGTCAGGTTCGCGGCGGTCGGGATCTCGCCCGAGTCGAGCTCGCTGAGATCCGGCCGGTACCAGATGAGGGTCTCGTGTTCGCCGAGCAGATTGAGCGCGAACGCCGCGTTGCCGACATCCAGAATCTGGCTGTTGGCAAGAGCGGTCGAGATGCCGACGATCGTCACCTCGGCACCCCGCGTCTGCGTGTGCACGACCGAGAAGAGACCGTCGTCGGCTTCGAAGCACCCCGTCACGTCGGCGTCGGCGTCGGCGATGTCGTAGAGGTAGGGCGCACCGGAGACGGCCTCGGCCTTCTCGGCGGCGGGCAGGTCGCAGTCGACCGGGAAGGTGTCTGCGAAGCCGTCGGTGGCGTAGACGACGCCCGGGGCGAAGACATCCAGTTCGGCGTCGACCGCGTCGAGCACGACGATGCGGTCGGCGACGTCGAAGAGTTCGCGGTGTTGGTCCGAGCCGAGCACGAGGTACGCGTCGTAGAGCACGAGCGTCGTTTCCGCCGGGTCGCTGTCGACGGCCCGCACCTCGACGAGCGTCGTCGCCGGTTCCACGTCGACGCCCTGATCGCGCAGCACCTCGACGAGGGCGCGTGACCCGGCGGGGCTTCCGGAGGTCGGTGACAGGAAGTCGACGTCGCGCTCCTGGGGCCGGGTCACCGCGTACACGATGATGGCGACGAGTACGAAAGCCACGGCGATCGCAACGCCGATGAGCACGCCGCGCACCAGCCGACGCGGGGGAGCCGCCTGCGCCGGGGGCGCCGGGGGCGTGACGACGCTCATCGGGTCGACTCCGCCGGTTCGGCATCTGTTGCGGAACCGGCCAGCATGTCCGCGGCACGCACCCGTGGGCGGCGGGCCGCGCGCAATTCGGAGTCGAGCGCCGACATCCGCCGCCACTGCTCGGCGGTGCCGACGCCGCCGAGGTAGCGGAGGTCGTCGAACACCACAGCTGCCTCGGAGAGCCGGTCCGCCATCGGCGGGAACACCAGACCGGTGCGCCGGGCGAAGTCGCGCGCCGTCGTACCCGGGAACGTGACCACGATGCCCCGTTCGGCGAGGTCTCGGGCGAGTGAGCGGAACAACTCGACGACGGCGGAGGTGAAGTCGCCGGCATCCGCAGCCTGCTGCGCGGCCGTGCGTAGCTGCAGTGCGGACCGATCGTCGTCTTCCCCGAAGAGGTCGCCCGTCACCTTGCTGCGCTTGCGCAGCCGAGGCAGACCGAAGATCGCAAACGCCACGACGAGCATGGCGATGACGAGAACGATCAGGATGACGATGCCGACCGTCTGCCCGGTCTGAAACCCGGGCGTCGGTGCGTCCGGCGCGCCGAGCCCGGAGAGCAGGCTGTCGATCCAGGCGAGGAAGTCCTGCCACCAGCCGGGCGCTTCGGGCGGCTGGTACACCTCGTCACCACGCCCCAGCTCATCCTCAAGCCACCGTCGTGCCTGCTCGTCGTCGGGGTCGACCGGAACGTCGCGGATCATCCGGCCCCACCGCCTGGGAAGGGGTCGGCGCTCGTCATGCCGCGCTGACGCTCGTCGACGTACCGCGCGAGCGCCAGATCGAGCCCCTCGACCCGCATCCGCTGGTCGAGGTAGAACAGGGCCGCGCAGACCGACTGCATGACGAGCCCGAACGCGCCGACGACCGCCGTCACCGCCGTCAGGATCACGGTGCGCGCCGCGAGGTAGATCTCGGACTGGGCCTGCGTCGCACCGGTCGGGAAGACCAGCCCCACCCCCAGGTCGAGCGCCCAACCGATCGGCAGAGTCAGGATGGCGGCCGCGATGCCGACGACGACCCAGATGAGCGTTTGCGTGCCGAACAGCCGCCAGCCGGAGCGGCGGGTGAGCCGCCAGGAGCGGGCGATCGCGGCGGCGACGCCGAGCCCCTCGATGGCGATGACGTGGCTCGTGAACCCGACCCGTGCCGCGAGGTAGCCGCCGCCCAGCACGATCGGGATCGCCTCGAGGAAGGCGACCAGGAACGCGAAGGCAATGCCCGCCGACGAACTCACGGCGAGCGTCACCGGCAGCAGCGATGCGAGGGCCAACACACCGGCCGCGACGAGGAACACGGTTACGGTCCACGCCGCGAGACGGCCCGTGCGGCCCTTGAGTCGCCAGCGGAGTCCGCGGAACGACACCCGTTCGGCGAGCACGGCGCGTGAGGCAGCGACGACGACGGCCCCCGCCAGCAGCGCGG
>CAZCEE010000265.1:0-3869 GCA_964497165.1 uncultured Schumannella sp.
GCATCTCGAGTTCGACGCGCCGCACCGACAGCGGCTCTGCGGTGAGGTCGCGATCGCCAACCGCGAGCAGGTCGAACGCGACGAACGACGCGGGCGTTTCGGCGGCGAGTCTCGTGACCCGACTCTCCGCCGGATGGATGCGCTGCGTCAGAGAATCCCAGTGCAGGCGGCGCTTCCCCTCCCACTCGATGGTGACGACGATCTCGCCGTCGAGCACGCACGGCGGCAACAGTCGGCCGAAGGCATCCACGAGTTCGGGGAAGTAGCGGGTGAGCGGCTTGTCGCCGCGGCTGCCGATCTCGACGCCGCGCGTTCCGTCGGAGTCAGCCGTGACCTGCACGATGCCGCGGAATCCGTCCCACTTCGGTTCGTAGAGCAGGTTGCCTTCGGGCACCTTCTCGACTGCTTTGGCGAGCATCGGGGCGACGAGCGACATGCGTCGATTCTCGCCCCGGTAGCATCGAATTCGTGAGCGCGTCGTCTGAATCAGCGCGTGGCAGATTCATCGTGCTCGAAGGCCTCGACGGCGCCGGCACCACCACGCAGGGCGCCCTGCTTGCCGCCCGCCTCATCGAGCACGACATCCCCGTCGAGTTGACCAAAGAGCCGACCGACGGTGTGATCGGCAGGATCGCGCGGGCCTTCACCGACGGTGACCTGCACCTCGAACCCGAGACGGTTGCACTGACGTTCGCGGCCGACCGCATCGAGCACACCGTCGAGATCCGCACACTGTTGGATGCCGGCACCTGGGTCGTGAGCGACCGGTACGTCGCGTCGTCGCTCGCCTACCAGACCTCGCAGGGGCTGCCCTTCGAGTGGGTGCGCACCCTCAACTCCCGGGCGATGGAGCCCGACGCGACCATCTTCGTCGACACCTCGGTCGCGGCGTGCGTCGCCCGGCTCGAAGCCCGCAGAGAGTTCAACACCGGACCGTTCGACAAGGCTTCGGCGCTCGAGAAGGCGCGTGACCTGTACCTGCAGGCGTTCGCGAGCGACGTGCCGCTCGGCCGTCTGGTCGAGGTCGACGGCGATGCCTCCCGCGAAGAGGTCACCGATGCGATCTGGGATGCTCTCGCCGATCTGCGCGGCTGAGCGTAGCCCGTCAGTTCGGGTCGTAGGCGAGAAGCTCGCCCGGCTGACAATCGAGCACGCGGCACATCGCATCGAGCGTTGTGAATCGCACGGCCTTCGCCCGCCCGTTCTTGAGCACCGCGACGTTCGCCGGCGTGATACCGATCGCGTCAGCGAAGTCGCCAACGCTCATACCGCGCTCGACGAGCGCCCGGTCGATCGAGATGCGAATCGTCATCAGACCACCTCGTCGAGTTCGGAGCGGAGAGTGATCGCGCCTTGGAGCAGCGACCGCAACACGAGGGTGACGCAGCCGAACGTAGCGAGCATGAGACTGCCGAGCACAAGTCCGAGCACGATACCCGGGTGCGCGGCGTTCGATGATCCCAAGACGAAGCCGATCACGATGAGGAGTGTGATTCCGATCCCCATGAGGGTGATCAGAACGTCGACCCAGCGCACGGAAGACCAGTCGAGGATCCGCCCAGAACGCACGCGAGCGATCAGCACGGCGACAGTGAAGAGAGACGCTTGCGCGCTGATCACGAACGAGATCCCCAGGGCGAGGATCGGAGACTGCACGTGTGCGACCTCAGGGAATCTGCGGGCGGACTGCTCGGCGAGCGGGAAGAGAGCGATCTCCGCACCGACAAGGGCGATCACCAGGAGGGCGAGTGCGACCGCCGAGATGAGGGCGAGGGGGAGCGAAGGACGCGGCAACGTTGGAATCATCTATCGATTGTCGATTGAAACCTATCGATAGTCAATAGGCGCGAGTGCTCCCGAGAGCAGATAACCGCCGAGCCGCCTCGCGCAGCACCTCGGGCCGTTTGCAGAAGGCGAAGCGCACCAGACCGGTGTAGGCGCCAGGGGTCGCCGTGAAGGCCGAGACGGGGATGCCGACGACCCCGGCTGTGGTCGCGAGGTCGCGGCAGAACGCGGCGGCGTCCGTCGCACCGAGAGGGGCTGCGTCGGCGACGACGAAGTACGAGCCCTCAGGAACCGACACCGACAGCCCCGCCTGCTGTAGTCCGCCGACGAGGATGTCACGACCGGCACCGAGGTCGGCGGCGATCCGGGCGTAGAACGCGTCGGGAAGGTCGAGGCCGACGGCGATTGCCGGCTGGAACGGCGCACCATTCACGTAGGTCAGGAACTGCTTGACGCTGAGGATCGCCGTCACGAGTTGCGGGGTCGCGGTGAGCCAGCCGATCTTCCAGCCGGTCGTCGAGAACGTCTTGCCGCCGGACGAGATCGTGATCGTGCGTTCCGCCGCACCGGGAAGGGTCGCAATCGGCTCGTGCGGCGTTCCGAACCGCAGATGCTCGTACACCTCGTCGGTGACGATGAGCGCGTCATGCCGGGTGGCCAGTTCGACGATCAGTTCGCGCGTCGCGCGATCGAGCACCGCCCCGGTCGGGTTGTGCGGGTCGTTGACGAGCACGATGCGGGTACGCGCCGAGAACGCCGCGCGGATGCGGTCGGGGTCGGGCGCGAACGTCGGCCACTCGAGCGGAACGGTCACGAGGCGAGCGCTGGCGAGCGCGACGATCGCCGCATAGGAGTCGTAGTACGGCTCGAAGGTCAGCACCTCGTCGCCCGGCTCGACGAGCGCCAGAAGTGTCGCGGCGAGCCCCTCGGTGGCACCCGCGGTGACGAGCACCTCGGTATCCGGATCGACGGTGAGCCCGTAGAAGCGCTGCTGGTGCCGGGCGATCGCCTCGCGCAGCACCACCATCCCGCGGCCCGGCGGGTACTGGTTGACGCCGTCCGCTATGGCCTGGCGCGCGGCATCGAGCACCTCGGGTGGCCCATCGGTGTCGGGAAAGCCCTGGCCGAGGTTGATCGAGCCGGTGCTTGCGGCGAGGGCGCTCATCTCGGCGAAGATCGTCGCGCCGACAGAGCCGTCGGCGCCGACGAGCCCAGCACCGGCTGCGGTTCTCAACCAGGGGCCGGGGATGGTCACGGGTTCGACGCTAGTGGGTTTCGATACGCCGCTTTGCGGCTACTCAACCCGCGGGAAGGTGCGGCTTGATGTCGTTGACGATCGACTCCAGGATGCGGGCGTTGAAGTCGACCCCGAGCTGGTTGGGCACCGTCACCAAGATCGTGTCGGCCGCCTGCACGGCGGCATCCTGAGCCAGTTCCTCGGCGATTTTGTCGGGCGCACCGATGTAGGAGCGGCCGAAGCGGGCGAGCCCGCCGTCGAGGTGGCCGACCTGATCCTGCGCGTCCGCTTGAGCGCGCAGCCCGAAGTAGTGCTCGGTCTCGTCGTCGATGATCGGCAGGATGCTGCGGCTGATCGACACCCGCGGCTCGCGGTCGTGCCCCGCAGCGGCCGCCCAGGCTTCGCGGTACATCGCGATCTGCTCGGCCTGGAGGTCGGCGAACGATGCACCCGTCTCTTCGGTGAGGAGCGTCGACGACATGAGGTTCATGCCCTGCTCCGCAGTCCAGACGGCGGTCGCGCGGGTTCCCGCGCCCCACCAGATCCGCTCGGGAAGCCCGGGGGAGCGGGGTTCGATCGCGAGGGGCTGCTCCACACCGGTGATCTGCGGGTTCGACATCGCGACCCCAGCGCCGGCAATCGCCGTGCGGAACAGCTCGGTGTGCCGACGGGCGAGGTCGGCATCCGTCTCACCCTCGGCGGGAACGTACCCGAACGACTCAGACCCTCGTTGTGCCGACTCGGGTGAGCCGCGGCTGATGCCGAGCTGCAGTCGGCCGCCGCTCAGCAGATCGGCCGCCGCGGCATCCTCGGCCATGTAGAGCGGGTTCTCGTAGCGCATGTCGAT
>CAZCEE010000266.1:0-3857 GCA_964497165.1 uncultured Schumannella sp.
TACCGCGACCATCGAGCGACTCGACCGGGCCACCGAGATAGGCCTTGAGCGCGCCCTTGTCGGGCCACGCGGTGCCGTAGAGACGCTGCAGCTGCGGGTTCTTCTCCGAGCCGCGCCAGTAGGCGGCGGCGATGCGGGTGAGCTTGTGGGCGCCGAGAGCTCCGGTGTTGGGAACGTGCGGGCCACGACACAGGTCTTTCCAGACCGTCGCACCCTCACGGTCGACGTTGTCGTAGATCGTGAGTTCGGCCCCGCCGACCTCGGCGTCTTCGCCTGAGTCGCCCCCACCCTTGAGTCCGATGAGTTCGAGCTTGTAGGGCTCGTCCGCCAATTCGGCGCGTGCCTCCGCTTCGGTCACGACCCGGCGCACGAAGCGCTGGCCGGAGCGGATGATGCGGTCCATCTCCTTCTCGATCGCCGGAAGGTCGTCGGGCGTGAAGGGAGCCGCGACGTCGAAGTCGTAGTAGAAGCCGTCGGTGACGGGCGGCCCGATGCCGAGCTTCGCGTCGGGATTGACCCGTTGAACCGCCTGCGCGAGCACGTGTGCCGTCGAGTGCCGCAGAATCGCCAGCCCGTCAGGTGAGTCGGTCTCGACGGGCTCCACGGCATCCGTCTCGGTGACCGTCATCGCCTTGTCAGCCAGAGCACCGTTCACGCGGATCGCGATGACGGCGCGGTCGGGAAACAGGTCGAACCCGGTCTTCGCACTCACCTGCTCAACGATAGCGGCGCGCCGCCCCCACCTCCGGCCGCTGCGCGAGCCTCAGTACTCGAAGACCAGACGGGCAAGCACCTTCCCGGAGAGCACTTCGGCGACGGCCTCGTTGACCTGGTCGAGGCGGCGTCCCTCCGCGATGATCCGGGTGCGACCTGCTGCGTGCAGGGCGAAGACCTCGGCGAGATCCTGCCGGGTGCCGACGATCGAGCCGATGATCGAGAGCCCCTTGAGCACGGTTTCGAAGATCGAGATCTTCATCTCCTGCTCTGCGGGCAGGGCGACACAGATCAGGCGACCGCCGCGACTAAGCGAGGCGAACGCCTGCTCGAACACCTTCGGCGAGGCGGCGAGGACGAGCGCGACATCCGCTCCCCCGAGCTTCTGGATCGCGGCGATCGGGTCGACCTTGGCGGCGTTCACCAGGTGCTCGGCGCCGAGTTCGCGAGCGAGCTCCAGCTTGGGCTCCTCGACATCCACGGCGATCACGGAGCCGCCCAGGATGCGGGCGTACTGCACGGCCAAGTGACCGAGACCGCCGATCCCGAAGACGGCGACGCGCTCGGTCGGCACGATGTTCGCCACCTTGAGCGCCTTGTACGTGGTGACGCCGGCGCAGGTGAGCGGGGCGGCGTCGAGCGAGCTGACCCCGTCGGGCACCAGCACGACGAAACGCGCGCTCGCCACGGCGTACTCGGCGAATCCTCCGTCGACCGAGTACCCGCTGTTGTGCTGCTGCTCGCACAGCGTCTCGCGGCCGTCGATGCAGTAGCGGCACTCGCCGCACGCGTAGCCCAGCCACGGGATCGCGACGCGCTCGCCCACCGACCGGGTGGTCACGCCGTCACCGAGCTTCTCGATGACACCGACGCCCTCGTGGCCGGGAACGATGGGCAGGGCGGGCTTGACGGGCCAGTCGCCGTGGGCGGCGTGGATGTCGGTGTGGCACAGGCCGCAGGCCTCGAGGTGCACGAGCACCTCACCCGGGCCCGGCTCCGGGATGTCGCGCTCCTGAATCTCGAGGGGCGCGGTGAACGACGTGACGACGGCAGCTTTCATGGTGCGACGCTCCCATCGGCGCCCGCACGGGGACAGGGCCGAAGGTCCCGACCTACGGCGTCGGGGCGGGGGTGGGCTCGACTGTCGGTTCGGTGGTGGGCGTGGGTTCGGGTGCCGGCTCGACAGGGGGCGGCGGAGGGGCGGGGTCGGTCCCGTCATCCACCGTCTCCTCCGACACGGACGGCGACGGTGTGGCGGGCGGAGACGAGGAGTCGACCGGCGCGGGTGTCTCGCCCCGCGGCAGAGTGCTGAGGAGCACAACCGCGATCACCGCGGCTGCCACTGCCGACAACCCGACGACGATGATGCGTCGTGCCCCGCTGCGGGGCGGCACGGGGGCGGGTGCCATCGTCGTCATTTCTGCCGTGCCGACGTCGGCGACCGGAACATGCGGAGCGATCAACGGTTCCGTCGGTGTCGCCTCGCCCGGCGCATCCGGACTGGTGGCGGTCGGCAGCGGTTGGGTCGGGTCGTCGTCTCGGGTCATGACAACACCGTGCCGGGCACCAGGCCGCGCGACAACACCTTGCGTTTGGCGCCGCCGCGGGTTAGGCCCTCGGGACGAAGGCCTCTCGCCGCGCCGCACGGCGAGCGAGATACTCGGACCATGACCGCCCAGGCCGACGTTCGACGCGCGTCGGCGCCCGCGGTGGCACGGCTGGCGCTGCGATACCCACTCGTCGTTCTCGTGCTCGCGGCCGGACTGGTCACCGGCATCCTCGTGCTCGCCGACCTCGCCGCGCCGGCGCGTTGGACGGCCACGGCTGCCGCTGCCACCGTCGTCGTCGTGCAGCTCGTGCACATGGTGCGCGACTTCCGCGCGGGACGGTGGGGACTCGACATCCTTGCCGTTCTCGCGATTGCCAGCACCGCGGTACTCGGCGACTACTGGGCATCGTTGATCGTCGCGCTCATGATGGCGGGCGGCGAAGCCCTCGAGGACTACGCGTCGCACCGCGCCCGGGCGCAACTCAGCGCCCTGCTCTCGCGCGTGCCCCGTCGCGCGCGACGGGTCGGAGCTGACGGGGAGCCCCACGAGGTCGACGTCGCCGAACTCGCGCCGGGGGACGTGCTCGTGGTGACCCCGGGCGAGGTCGTTCCTGTCGATTCGGAACTGCTCGACGTCGAAGCGGAGTTCGACGAGTCGTCGCTGACCGGCGAGAGCCTGCCGGTGACCCATCTCGCCGGGTCGGCGATCCTGAGCGGCTCGGTGAACGGCTCGACGGCCGTGCGGATGCGGGCAACGGCCCGCGCCGAAGACAGCCAGTACCAGCAGATCGTCGCCCTCGTCGAAGGGGCGGCGGCGTCCCGGGGCCGGTTCGTGCGTTTGGCCGACCGCTATGCGCTGCCATTCACCGGGGTCGCCCTCCTCATCGCGGGAATCGCGTGGGCGGTGAGCGGCGACCCGACGCGGTTTGCCGAGGTGCTCGTCGTCGCCACCCCGTGCCCACTGCTCATCGCCGCCCCGGTCGCCTTCGTCGCCGGGATGGGACGGGCGGCTCGGGAAGGCGTCGTCATCAAGAGCGGCGAGAGCCTGGAACGGCTGGCCCACCCCCGCACCGTCGCGTTCGACAAGACCGGAACACTCACCCGCGGCCGGCCCGAGGTCGACCGCGTCGAGTCGTTCGGGGAGGCCTCAGCGGACGACATCCTCGCGGTGGCCTCCGGAGCGGAGGAGGGCTCGAATCACGTGCTCGCGACCGCGATCCTCGACGCTGCGGACACCCGCATGCTGCGGCCCGCCGATGTCGCCGAACTCGAGGAGGTCACCGCGCACGGGATGCGAGGGCGATGGAACGGCGCGCCCGCGTTCGTCGGCAAAGCGGCGTTCGTCGCCGCCGGCACTGCGCCTTTCGACGCCGGTGCACTCCAACCGGGCGAGATGGCGGTCTACGTCGGTGCCGGCGGCCTGCCGATGGGGCGCATCGTGCTGCGCGACGAGGTACGTCCCGACGCAGAGGCGACGGTGGCGGTGCTGCAGTCGGGCGGGGTGCGGTCGATCGTCATGTTGACGGGCGACGCCGACGCGACGGCCCAGCACGTCGCCCGGGCGGTCGGCATCGGCGACGTGCGGGCGGGCCTG
>CAZCEE010000267.1:0-3820 GCA_964497165.1 uncultured Schumannella sp.
CCCGTCGATCCTGCTCATGGACGAGCCGTTCGGCGCGCTCGACGCACTGACGCGGGTGCGGTTGCAGGAGCAGCTGCTCGAGACCTGGAGCCAAGAGCGCCGCACCGTCATGTTCATCACCCACGACGTCGACGAGGCCGTGTTCCTCGCCAACCGCGTCGTCGTGATGGCGGCGCGCCCCGGTCGCATCTTCGACGTCGTCGAGGTCGACCTGCCGTACCCGCGCACCGAGGAGATGCGCCTGAGCCCGGAGTTCGCCGCGCTGCGCAACCGGGTCTGGCACTCCGTCTACCACCAGGATTCCGGCCACGCGGCCGGGAACTCGCCGTCCGACCCGACGGCGCAGAACCCAACGAAGGGAACACAGCAATGACGAATCGAAGAAGGATGCTCGGCACCGTCGCCGTAGCCGCCGTCGTCGCCATGACGGTGGTCGGGTGCACCACCCCCGACGAACAGTCGCCGGGCGAAGATCTCGAGGTGATCGACGTCAACTTCGGGTACATCCCCGACTTCAACGGCACGAGCTTGCTCGCGATCGCCGAGGCGGAGGGCATCTGGGAGGAGCACGGCCTCAACGTGACGGCCCTGTCGTTCACGAACGGCCCGCTGCAGATCCAGGCGCTCGGCACGGGCGACCTCGACTTCGGCTACATCGGCCCCGGCGCGTTCTGGCTGCCGGCATCCGGGCAGGCGAAGATCGTCGCGCTCAACACCCTCGGTCAGGCCGACCGCGTCGTCGGTCAGCCCGGCTTCGAGTCGATGGAAGACCTCCGCGGTCGCACCGTCGCCGTGCCGGAGGGCACGTCGGGCGACATGATCCTCACGCTCGCGCTCGAGGAGGCAGGCATGACCAAGGACGACATCGAGCTAGTTCCGATGGAGCCGGCGGCGATCGTCGCGGCGCTCTCGTCGGGGCAGGTCGACGGTGCCGGATTCTGGTATCCCGCCCTTGCCACGGTGAAGGAGTCGGTGCCTGACCTCGTCGAGATCGCGACCAACGACGACTTCGTCGACACTGTCGCGTTCCCGACTGCGTTCGTGGCGAGCAACGACGTCGTCGACAACCAGACCGAGAAGCTCGACCGCGTGCTCGCTGCTCTGCGCGACGCGATCGCCTTCCGTGCCGAGAACGTCGACGAGTCGGTGCAGCTCACGGCCGACTACCTCGCGATCGATCTCGAGAAGGTCGAGGGGGATGTCGCCAACGTCAAGATCCTCTCGCTCGAGGAGCTCGACGCGGTCACCGAAGACGGCACCGCCGACAGCTGGCTCGCCGGCATGGTCGACTACTTCGTCGCGGCTGGTCGCCTCACGGAGGCCGTCGACCCGTCGTCGTTCTACACGGGCGATCTCTTCCTGGCCGCCGGCGAGTAACCGGTGGCGAGCAACATCCTCTTTCTGATGACCGACCAGCATCGTGCGGACACGCTCGGTGCCTACGGGAATCGCCTCGCCGTTACGCCCGTGCTGGATGAATTGGCACGGACGGGCACGAGGTTCGACCGGTGGTACACCCCGACGGCGATCTGCACGCCGGCCCGAGCGAGTCTGCTCACCGGGCAGGCGCCGTTCCGCCACAAGGTCCTCGCGAACCACGAACGCAACGTGGGATACATCGAGGATCTGCCGGAGGGTACCTTCACGTTCTCCGAGGCACTGCGTGAGCGCGGCTACAACTGCGGGCTCATCGGCAAGTGGCACGCGGGAACCGACCGCTCGGCGCGGGATTTCGGGTTCGACGGACCCGACCTGCCCGGGTGGCACAACCCAGTCGAGAACGAGGACTATCTCGCCTACCTCGCTGAGCGCGGGCTTCCGCCCTACCGCATCAGCGATCACATCCGCGGAACGCTGCCGAACGGCGGGCCGGGCAACCTGCTCGCCGCTCGGCTGCACCAGCCCGTCGAGGCGACGTTCGAGTACTACCTGGCCACTCGCGCGATCGAGACGCTGGAACGGTACGCCGACGACGCCGCCTCGACCGGGGCCCCCTTCTTTCTGGCCCTGCACTTCTTCGGGCCGCACCTGCCGTACATCGTTCCGGACGAGTACTTCGACATGTTCGACCCGGGTGCGATCGAGCTGCCGAAGTCGGTTTCCGAAACCTTCGAGGGCAAGCCGATGGTGCAGCAGAACTACTCGGCGCACTGGACGTTCGACACGATGTCGAGCGACGTCTCACGCAAGCTCATCGCGGTGTATTGGGGCTACGTCACGCTGATCGATCAGCAGATCGGGAGGGTGATGGATGCCATGGAGAGGCTGGGTCTCGTCGACGACACCGCGGTGTTCTTCACGTGCGATCACGGCGAGTTCACCGGCTCGCACCGTCTGCACGACAAGGGTCCGGCGATGTACGAGGACATCTATCGCACACCGGGGATCGTGCGCATCCCCGGGGGCCCGCAAGGTCAGGTGCGCAGCGAATTCGTGAGCCTGCTCGACTGCACCGCGACGATCCTCGAGATTGCCGGCATCGACCCCTCGCCCGCGGTTGATTCGCGCAGCCTGGTGCCACTCGTGAACGGGCAGCATCCGGAGTGGGCGCCCGACATCGTCTGCGAGTTTCACGGACACCACTTTCCTTACCCGCAACGCATGTTGCGCGACGATCGGTTCAAGCTCGTCGTCAACCCGGATTCGGTCAATGAGCTCTACGACCTGCTGAGCGACCCCGACGAGTTGGTCAACCTCTACGCGTCGCCCGAATCGGCGGACGTGCGCCGCCGGATGCTCGCGCGGCTCTACGAGTTGCTGCGCCTGCGGGGCGACAACTTCTATCACTGGATGACGTCGATGTACGAGGTCGGCGATGTCGCACACGACCCGACCCTCAGCGGCCTCGACGAGGCGAGTTACCAAGGCGGGGAGCGCATCGCGTGACCGCGACGCGCCGTCCGAACATCGTGATGATCCTCACCGACGATCACGCGGCCCAGGCGATCTCCGCCTACGGGTCGGTGCTCAACCGCACCCCGCGGATCGACGAGATCGGCGAGCTGGGATGGCGGTTCGACAACTGCTTCGCCACCAATGCGCTGTGCTCGCCGAGCCGGGCGAGCATCCTCACCGGAACCTACAGTCACGTCAACGGCGTCACGACCTTGGTCACCCCGATCGACGCGAGCCAGCCGACGTTCGTCTCGCAATTGAAGGCGGCGGGCTACCGGACGGCCATGATCGGCAAGTGGCACATGGGCGACGGTGACGGCCACGACCCCCAAGGTTTCGACTACTGGGATGTCGTGATCGAGCAGGGCGAGTACTGGAACCCGCGGTTCCTCAGCGCCGACGGTCTGCGCACGGTCGAGGGCTACGCGACCGACATCATCACCGACCTCGCCACCTCATGGGTGGAATCGTTGGACGGCGACGACCCCTGGTGCGTGCTGATCTACCACAAGGCCCCGCACCGGCCGTGGGAGCCGCACCCCCGGCACGCCGAGCTCTACACCGACCCGATTCCCGTGCCCGGCACCTTCGACGACGACTATGCGACCCGTTCGTCGTCGGTGCGGCGCGCGCTCATGCGGCTCGCCGACAACCTCAACGTCGAAGACCTGAAGGCCGACCCGCCCGCCGGGCTGTCCTACGAGGATCTCGCGCTGTGGAAGTACCAGCGCTACCTGGAGGACTATCTGCGCTGCGTCGACGCGGTCGACGAGAACGTCGGGCGGGTCATCGACTGGCTGCGCGACCGGGGCGACTTCGATGACACGATGCTCATGTACGCGTCCGATCAGGGGTTCTTCCTCGGCGAACACGGCTGGTTCGACAAGCGCCTGATGTTCGAGGAGTCCCTGCGGATGCCGTTGCT
>CAZCEE010000268.1:0-3820 GCA_964497165.1 uncultured Schumannella sp.
GCCGCTTCGAGCCGCGGGAACACTCTGCCGCGCGCCAACGGGATCAGCCGCGCCCCGAGCCTCAAGCGCAAAGCGATCCTCATGGCCAAGGTGCAAGACGAGGCCGGCCACGGGCTGTACCTCTACTCGGCCGCGCAGACCCTCGGCACACCGCGCGACGAGATGTTCCAGGCGCTCGTCGAGGGCAAGGCGCGCTACTCGTCGATCTTCAACTACCCCTCGCTTACCTGGGCCGACATGGGCGCAATCGGGTGGCTCGTCGACGGCGCCGCGATCTGCAACCAGGTGCCACTGTGCCGCGCCTCCTACGGTCCGTACGGTCGCGCGATGGTGCGCATCTGCAAGGAGGAGTCGTTCCACCAGCGGCAGGGCTTCGAGATCCTGCTCGAGCTGATGAACGGCACCGACGCCCAGAAGGCGATGGCCCAGGATGCCGTCGACCGCTGGTACGCCCCGAGCCTCATGATGTTCGGCCCGCCCGACGGCGACTCGCCGAACTCGCAGCAGTCGATGGCGTGGAACATCAAGCGCTTCAGCAATGACGAGCTGCGTCAGCGTTTCGTCGACATGCTCGTGCCCCAGGCCGAGGCGCTCGGCGTCACCCTGCCCGACCCCGACATCCGCTTCAACGACGAGACCGGTCACTACGACTACGGGCAGCTCGACTGGGACGAGTTCCACGAGGTGCTCGCCGGCCGCGGCCCGTGCAACGGTCAGCGTCTCGCCCACCGCCGCAAGGCGTTCGAAGACGGTGCCTGGGTGCGTGAAGCGGCCGTCGCCTACGCCCGCAAGCAGGCGAGCCTCGACAAGGTCGCATCATGACGACGCCCGGCGCGGCCGACGACCGCGAGGAATGGCCGATGTGGGAGGTGTTCGTGCGCGCCAACCGCGGGCTCTCGCACGTGCACGCCGGATCGCTGCACGCGCCCGACGCCACGATGGCGGTCAAGAACGCCCGCGACCTCTACACCCGCCGTAACGAGGGGGTGTCGATCTGGGTCGTCCCGGCCGAGTTCATCACGACCTCCGACCCGGATGCCAAGGGCGCCTACTTCGAATCCCCGGCTGGAAAGAACTACCGGCACGCGAGCTACTACACGAAGTCCGAGGGCGTGAAGCACCTGTGAGTGCCTTCGATCACGGCGACATCCAGCTCGACGAGGTCACACTCGACGACGAGATCGTGCGCCGCGTCGGCGACGCGACCGCCGACATCGCAGAGTACGCGCTCTGGCTCGGCGACGACGCTCTCGTGCTCGCCCAGCAGCTCGGCTGGTGGATCTCTCGCGCCCCCGAACTCGAAGAAGACATCGCGCTCGGCAACATCGGGCTCGATCTGCTCGGCCACGCCCGGTCACTCCTCTCCTATGCGGGCAGCGCGAGCGGTCGCAGCGACGACGACCTCGCCTACTGGCGCGGCGAGCGCGACTTCCGCTCGAGCCAACTCGCCGAGCAGCCCAACGGTGACTACGCGCACACGATCGTGCGGCAACTCGCCGCGGCGATCTACATGTTCGAGCTGTACTCGGGCCTCCAGTCGTCGGCCGATGCGACGCTCGCAGCGATCGCCGCCAAGGCCGTCAAGGAGGTCGAGTACCACCGCGAGCACACCGTCGAATGGTTCCGGCGGCTCGCCCTCGGCACCGACGAGTCGCGCGGCCGCCTCGAGCTCGCGCTCGACCACGTCTGGCCGTACGTCGATGACCTGTTCCGCGACGAGCCGCTCATCGACCGGCTCGAGGGCATCGCCATGCGTCCGTCGACACTGCGGCCCGCCTTCGACGCCGTCATCGACGCCCTCGCAGCCGAGACCGGCCTCGTGTTTCCGGCATCCGACACCGCCCGTGGCGGCGGACGACGCGGCTGGCACACCGAGAACCTGTCGCTGCTGCTGGCCGAGATGCAGGTTCTCGCACGCGAGCATCCCGGTGCGTCATGGTGAGCCCCGTGTTGACCGAACGCCCGAGCCGCGAACGCATCTGGGATCTCGCCGCGACCGTCGTCGACCCCGAGATCCCCGTGCTCACGATCGAAGACCTCGGCATCCTGCGCGACGTCAGCGTCGGCACGGTCGGGGTGACCGTCACGATCACCCCGACCTACTCGGGGTGCCCCGCGATGGATGCCATCCGCGACGACCTGCTGAGCGTCTTCCGGCGCGAAGGCATCGAGGATGTCGCGGTGCGACTGGTTCTGTCGCCCGCGTGGACCACCGACTGGATGAGCGAGAACGGCAAACGGAAGCTGGCGGAGTACGGCATCGCCCCGCCGAGCGGACACTCCAGTGTGACCCGAGGGCCGATCCGACTCACTCTCGCGACGCGGTGCCCGCGCTGCGGCTCGGCCGACACCGTCGAGGTCTCGCGATTCGGCTCCACCTCGTGCAAGGCGCTCTACGAGTGCCGCGCCTGCCTCGAACCGTTCGACTACTTCAAGGTGCTGTAGCGATGGCGACCGCTCTGCCTTCAACGACTGGCCTGGGCACGCGACGCCGCGCCCGCTTCCACACCCTCGCGGTGCGCGAAGTGCGTCGGCTGACCGCCGACAGCATCGAGGTCGCCTTCGCAGTGCCCGACGAGCTCGCCGATGACTACGACTACGCGCCGGGGCAGTACGTCGCGCTGCGCTCTCGTCTCGCCAGCCCCGACGGCGCCGAGCTGCGCCGCAGCTACTCGATCTGCCAGCCACCGGTGCGTGGTGAGCTGCGGGTCGCGATCAAGCGCGACGTCGGCGGAGTGTTCTCGAGCTGGGCCAACGAGCACCTCGCACCCGGGATGCAGGTCGACGTGATGAGCCCGCAGGGCACCTTCACCACCGACCTCACGGCCGCCGAGCACAAGCACTTCGCGGCGATCGCCGCGGGCTCGGGCATCACGCCGCTCATGGCGCTCATCCGCACGATCCTCGGTGCGACCGAGCACGCCCGATTCAGCCTCGTCTACACCAACCGCACCTCGCTCGACGTGATGTTCCTCGAAGAGCTCGCCGACCTCAAGGACCGCTACCGCGAGCGGCTCGCCTTGCACCACGTGTTGTCGCGCGAGGAGCGCACCTCGGAGCTGCTGTCGGGGCGCATCGACGACGTCAAGCTCGACGGCATCCTCGAGCACCTGGTTCCCCCGTCGGATGTCGACGAGTGGTTCCTCTGCGGGCCGTTCGACCTCGTCGAGCTGTGTCGCAGCAAGCTGCGCGAGGCCGGGGTCGACCGGGGGGCGGTGCATTTCGAGCTATTCACCATCGACCGACCCGAGTTCGGTTCCGCCGGGGCGGTCGGCCGCCCGACCGACCGCGAAGCGGGGGTCAACGCGTCGACTGTCAGATTCACGCTCGACGGGCGCACCTCGACGGTGGTGATCCCGGAACGGGCGGCGGAGAGCATCCTCAACGCAGCGTTGCGGGTGCGCACCGACGTGCCGTTCGCGTGCGCCGGTGGGGTGTGCGGGACGTGCCGCGCCAAACTCGTCGACGGCACCATTCGGATGACCGAGAACTACGCCCTCGAACCCGAGGAGCTGGACGCCGGCTACGTGCTGACCTGCCAGTCCCATCCGACGAGCGACGCCGTCACCGTCGACTACGACTACTGACCCACTGACCGCGAGGAGCGACGATGCCCCAGCTGACGATCGATGACGGACTAGCCGTCGTCACCCTCGACCGCCCCGACAAGCTCAACGCCCTCGACGAGAGCGCCCTCGACGAACTCGACGCCGCGTACGACGACGCCGCGAAGGCCGGAGTGCGCGCCCTCGTGCTGCGCGGCGAGGGCCGGGCGTTCTGCGCCGGCCGCGACATCGCCGGCGTCGACCCGCGCGACGAC
>CAZCEE010000269.1:0-3808 GCA_964497165.1 uncultured Schumannella sp.
GGCCCGCGCTACGCGATCGAGGAGATGACCGAGCTCAAGACCGTCGTCTTCCACGGCTGAGCCGCCCGCACCGTCGGCTCACTCGCGGTCAGGCTCCGGTCGATCCTCGGCATCCGAGCGAACGTGCTCCGGACTCCCAGCGGGTCCGGGGGGAAGGCCGTTGCGGCGCCGGACTTCGCCGGCGACGGAGGTCAGCACGTCATCGAGGAACGCGAGGTAGCTCTCCGTCGACTCCATGTATCGCGTAGAGGCGTTGGCTCGGAGCGTCTCTCCGAGTTCGGCGAGGAAGACGTCGCTCCCGTCGGCTGCGGCCATCCGCGAGAGCCGTCCCGCTGCTTCGATAAGCCGGAGGCTCGCGGTGTAGACACCCTCCTCGGGAGCTCCCCTGGCGCCCGAGACGAGGAACGCGACGAGCTCGAAGACGGGATCCGCAGACCGGGGGCTAGCCATCGGCGAACTGTCCGTACCGGTTCCGGTGCACGGGGTTCGCCACCCTCGGCGGCGAGCGTCTCGCGACCTTGGGAGCGGGCGTGCCGACGGGCATGATCAGGTCGACGCGGAGGTGCTCGGGAAGGTCGAGGATCGCGCGGATCCCCGCCATCGCACTGATCATCGTGAACTGGGTTCCGAGTCCGAGTTCGGTCGCGAGGAGCCAGACGTTCTCGCCGGCCGCTCCGCTGTCGATCATCGAGCTCAGCTGACCGACCCGACCCACTCGTTCGACGGCCATTCGGACGTCCGTGAGCAGAATGAGCAGAGCCGGCGGATCGGCGAGGAGCGCCGCCGAGATCTGGCGAATGGCGGCGATGACCCGCGGATCGTCCACGATCATGAGGTGTCGGTAGGGCACGTTCGAGGCTGTCGGAGCGCGCTGAGCAGCTTCCACGAGGCGGTTGAGCATCTCCTCGGGAACCGGGTCGCGGACGTAGTCGCGGCAGGCTCGGCGCCGTGCGATGACATCCTCGATGCCCATCGACCGCTCCTCCGCGCTCAGCGAGAACAGGCGCGGACGGCGCCGGGTCTCGAGTTCGAGGGCAGGTCTGCGAGCACGTGTCAACGTTCGCAGATCGCGGGGAGCGGCGCAACCGGAGACGAGGTAGTTGTGCGTATTGCGTTCATCTGCGCGTTATGCGAACATTCTTCTCAATCTTCATGCCTTGTCCCGTGCCCGCCCGCCGCTGAGCTCGCAGGATCCGCGGCCCTCACCGAGAGGAACAGCAGTGCCGTACCGGGTTGCCGTCGACATCGGGGGGACATTCACGGATCTTGTGGTCGAGCACGACGGCGGCGAGTCGGTCGAGGCGGCCAAGGTCCTGTCGACCCCCGGGCACCTCGTCGACGGAGTCATCGACGCGGTTCGTGCCTCCGGGGTTCCGGTGGACGACTTCTCTCTCTTCGTGCACGGGACGACGGCGGGCCTGAACGCCTTCCTCGAGCGGCGCGGCGCGAATGTCGCGCTCGTGACGACGCGCGGGTTCCGCGACACGTACCTCATCGGTCGAGGGCATCGCCCCCGGATGTACGACCTCCATTACGTGAAGCCGCAACCGCTGCTCGACCGGTCGGCGATCTTCGAGGTCGACGAGCGCGTGGCCGCGGACGGGTCGATCGTGCGGGAGATCGATCTGGAGTCGGTGCGCGCGGCGGTGACCGCGATCGGCGAGCGAGGGTTCGATGCGGTCGCCGTGTGCTTCCTGCATGCCTATGCGAACTCCACGCACGAGCGGCTCGCGGCTGAGTCGATCCGCGCGGAACTCGACGTGCCGGTCGTTGCGAGCCACGAGATCGCGCCCGTGTGGCGGGAGTACGAGCGAACGGCCACAACGGTGATGTCCGCCTACATCACCCCGATCATGGCCCGGTACGTCGAGGAGCTCGCGGGGGCGCTCGCGGCCGAAGGCCTCACTGTCCCCATCTACATCACCGAGTCGAACGGCGGGGTAATGGGAGCTCGCGTCGCGGAGCGGAAGGCGATCTTGGCGCTGTTCTCGGGGCCGGTAGGCGGCGTCGTCGGGACGCAGGCGGCCGGAAGGAGCCTCGGTTTCGACAGCCTCATCTCGATCGACATCGGAGGAACGTCGTTCGACGTCAGCCTCGTCCGCGGGGGCGTTGTCTCCCTCCAGTCGGAATTCGAGCTGCAAGGGCTTCCGGTGCTCGCGCCGGCTCTGGAGGTGCACACCATCGGTGCCGGAGGCGGGAGTCTGATTCGTGAGGTCGGCGGTGCGCTCCGGGTCGGCCCCCAATCCGCGGGGGCGAACCCTGGGCCCGTCTGCTACGGCCTCGGTGGGACCGAACCGACGGTGACGGACGCGAACCTCGTGCTCGGGCGGATCCCAAGCGATCAGCGCCTCGCCGGCAGCATGGAGCTGGATCTCGCGGCGGCGCGGCATGCGCTCGAGGAGTTCGGCGCGCGTTTCGGACTGAGCGCGGAGGCCATTGCCGAGGAGGCTCTCGCGATCGCTCACTTCGCCATGGCCGAGGCGATCCGTGAGCTCACGGTGGAGCGCGGCCTCGACCCGCAGGACTTCGTTCTCTGCGCCTTCGGTGGAGCAGGCGGCCTGCATGCCACCGCCCTC
Source organism: uncultured Schumannella sp. (assembly GCA_964497165.1). Taxonomy (GTDB): domain Bacteria; phylum Actinomycetota; class Actinomycetes; order Actinomycetales; family Microbacteriaceae; genus Pseudolysinimonas_A. Next base: position 2,577 of record CAZCEE010000269.1, read on the forward strand.
GCGGACGAGCTCGGGATTGCGACCATCCTCGTTCCCGCCATGCCGGGGGCCTTTTCGGCCTGGGGCATGCTGAGCGGGGATATCCGCCACGACGCCGTGGCGACGTTCTTCCGCGCGCTGCCCGATGCGGACGGTCACCTTGCGGACGTCGTGGCGCAGCTGCGGCTCGAGGTCGGAGAGCTCCTCGAGCTCGACGGGGTCGACGCCGAGCTGATTCGCTTCGACGCCGCGGCCGACCTTCGCTACGTCGGCCAGGAATACAGCCTGACCCTGGCGCTCCGGCCCGAGGAGGTGGCGCATACCGGCGAGTCCGCGGCCGCGGACATCGCAGCGCGCTTCCACGCCGCGTATCACGAGAGGTACGGCCACGCGAGCGCGGATGCCCCGCTCGAGTTCGTCGCGATCCGCGTCGCCGGGGTTGCGCTCCTGGAGAAGCCGGTGCCGCGCGAGGAGGCGCAGGCCGCGGATGGCGAGGCGCTCGGCTCGGGATGGATGCGCTTCAGGGGCGAAGACGTCGAGGCGGCCGTCTACCGGCGGGAGTCGATCGCCGGCCCCGTGCCCGGCCCCGCGATCGTCCTCGAGGACACCGGGACGACGGTCGTCGACCCGGGCTGGGCGATCCGGCCGGTCACCGGCGGTCATCTCGTGATGGAGCGACTGCAATGACGACACGAACCGTCCCGAGCCCTGCCACGGTCGAGGTGGTGCGCTACGCGTTCATGTCCGGCGCCGAGCAGATGCGGCGCAATCTCTACCGGTCGGCGTACAGCCCGGTGATCTACGAGATGAAGGACTGCTCCGTCGGTCTCTACGACGCGGCCGGAGACCTGCTGGGGCAGGCGCCCGGCCTACCGTTCTTCCTCGGCAGCCTCGGCGGGACGGTCAAAGCGGTGCTCGCGAAGCTTGGCACCGAGGCGTTCTCGGACGGCGACGTCTGGCTCGTCAACGACTCCGCGATCTGCGGCAGCCACCTGAACGACGTCACGGTCTTCTCGCCCGTGTTCATCGACGGCGAGCTACGCGGCTTCAGCGGCGCGAAGGCGCACTGGAACGACATCGGCGCGAAGGACGCGGGCTACGTGTCCGACTCCACGAACATCTTCCAGGAAGGGCTGCGGATTCCGCCGATCAGGATCATTCGCCAGGGCGTGCTCGATCAGGAGACGCTGGACCTGCTGAGCCTGAACTCACGCTTTCCGGGCCCGCTCGTCGGCGACCTCATGGCGTCCGTC
>CAZCEE010000270.1:0-3804 GCA_964497165.1 uncultured Schumannella sp.
TAAATAGTGAGTCCGCGGTCGGTGGGGCGCACGGGGAAGGGCAACTGGGTGTCGCCTTCGAGGTAGCGGTCGACGGCGGATGCTGCCGCTCGGCCTTCGGCGATCGCCCAGACGATGAGCGACTGGCCGCGCCCGGCGTCACCGGCGACGAACACTCCGGCCTCGCTCGTGGCGTAGTCGTCGTCGCGCTCGACGGTGCCGTTCTCGACGGGCACACGCAACTGGCCGTGCAAAGTGTCGGTCTCGGGGCCGGTGAAGCCCATGGCGATGAGCACGAGGTCGACGGGGATCTCGCGTTCGGTGCCCGACTTCGGCACGCGCCTGCCGTCGAGGTACTCGGTCTCGGCGACCCGCAGCGCGCGCACCTCCCCTGCGTCGTTGGCGAGGAACTCCACGGTCGAGGCGAGGAACATCCGCTCCCCACCCTCTTCGTGAGCACTCGAGATCTCGAAGAGGGTCGGTGTGGTCGGCCACGGCTGGTGCTCGGGGCGCTCCGATGGTGGTTGGATGCCGATCGCGAGGTTGGTGACGCTCAGCGCGCCCTGGCGGTGTGCCGTTCCGATGCAGTCGGCGCCGGTGTCGCCGCCGCCGACGACCACGACGTGACGCCCCTCTGCGGTGATCTGCGGGCCGACCTGGTCACCCGCGACGATCTTGTTCTGCTGCACGAGGTAGTCCATCGCGAAGTGCACGCCGAGCAGGTCGCGACCGGGGATCGGCAGATCGCGCGGCACGGTGGCGCCGGTCGCGACCACAACGGCGTCGTAGCGCGAACGCAGGTCGTCCCAGGTGATGTCGACGCCGATGGTGACGCCGGCCCGGAAGCGCGTTCCCTCGGCCTGCATCTGGCTGAGTCGCGCATCCAGCCGCTTCTTCTCCATCTTGAAGTCGGGGATGCCGTAACGCAGCAGACCGCCGATGCGGTCGTCGCGCTCGTAGACGGCGACGGTGTGGCCTGCACGGGTGAGCTGCTGTGCGGCGGCAAGCCCGGCGGGGCCCGAGCCGACAACAGCGACCGTCTTGCCGGTGAGCCGCTCCGGCGGGTGCGGGGTCACCCAGCCGTTCGCCCAGGCCTGGTCGATGATCGACACCTCGACCTGCTTGATGGTGACCGCGGGCTGGTTGATCGCGAGCACACAACTCGCCTCACACGGCGCCGGGCACAACGTGCCGGTGAACTCCGGGAAATTGTTGGTCGCGTGCAGGCGCTCGATCGCCTGCCTACCCTCACCGCGCCAGATCAGGTCGTTCCACTCCGGGATGAGGTTGCCCAGGGGGCAGCCGGAGTGGCAGAACGGGATGCCGCAGTCCATGCAGCGTCCGGCCTGCCGCCGCAACTGGGTCGGGTCCTGGTTCTCGTAGACCTCTTTCCAGTCCATGATGCGCACCGGCACCGGACGACGCTTCGGCAGCTCGCGCTCCTGCGTCTTGAGGAAGCCCTTGGGGTCAGCCACCGGTCACCTCCATGATGCGCGACCACACGACGTCGCCGTCGGGGTCGAGACCTTCCTCGATCGCGTCGGCGCGCGTCTTGATGACGGCCGCGTAGTCGCGAGGCATCACCTTGACGAAGGCGGCCATCGTCGCGGCCGGGTCGGCGAGCATCTTCGCCGCGAGGGCGGACTCGGTCTCAGCAAGGTGCTTGCGCAGCAGGTCGGTGAGGATCTCGACGTCGGCGCTGTCCAACGGCATCAGCGACAGCTCCCCGTTGACGAGGGCGTCACGGTTGACCCGCTCGGGGCGCAATCCGTAGACGTAGGCGGTGCCTCCCGACATCCCGGCGCCCAGGTTGCGCCCGGTCGTGCCCAGGATGACTGCAAGCCCACCGGTCATGTACTCGAGGGCATGGTCGCCGACGCCTTCGACAACGGCGGTCGCACCGGAGTTGCGCACCAGGAAGCGCTCCCCCACGACACCGCGGATGAACATGCTGCCCTGGGTCGCGCCGTAGCCGAGAACGTTGCCGGCGATGACGTTGCGCTCGGCGGGGAAAACCGCCGAGCGCGGCGGACGCAGGATGATCTGCCCACCCGAGAGACCCTTGCCGACGTAGTCGTTCGAGTCGCCTTCGAGTCGCAGCGTGATGCCGTTGGGCATGAACGCGCCGAGCGACTGCCCGGCCGACCCGGTCATCGACACCTGAATGGTGCCCTCGGGAAGGCCGTGTTCGCCGTGGCGCTTCGTGACCTCGTGGCCGAGCATCGTGCCGACCGCCCGCTCGGTGTTCTTCACCGGCAACTCGATCGTGACGGGCTCGCCGTGCTCGAGGGCTGCCGCGGCGCGACGGATCAGCTCGACGTCGAAATGCTCGTCGAGTTCATGCTTCTGAGAGACCCGGTTGCGGCGCGGCTCGTCCTCGGGGAACGCCGGTCCGACGAGGATCGGGCTCAGGTCGAGTCCGTCGGCTTTCCAGTGCTCGACGGCGCGGTCGACGTCCAGCAGGTCGGCTCGGCCGATCGCCTCGTCGAGCGAACGGAAGCCGAGCTCCGCGAGATACTCTCGCACCTCCTGGGCGAGGTACTCGAAGAACGTCTCGATGAACTCCGGCTTGCCGGTGAACCGGGCCCGCAGCTCGGGATTCTGCGTCGCGACGCCGACGGGGCAGGTGTCGAGGTGACAGACGCGCATCATGATGCAACCCGAAACGACGAGTGGCGCGGTCGCGAAGCCGTACTCTTCGGCTCCGAGCAGCGCGGCGATGATGACATCCCGACCGGTCTTGAGCTGACCGTCGACCTGTACGACCACGCGATCGCGCATGCCGTTGAGCATGAGCGTGTGCTGGGTCTCGGCGAGGCCGATCTCCCACGGAGTGCCGGCGTGCTTGAGCGAGTTGAGCGGGCTCGCGCCGGTGCCGCCGTCGTGGCCGGAGATGAGCACGACGTCGGCGAGTGCCTTCGCGACCCCTGCCGCGACCGCGCCGATGCCCGACTGCGAGACGAGCTTCACGTGGATGCGCGCGACCGGGTTCGCCCGCTTGAGGTCGAAGATCAACTGCTTGAGGTCTTCGATCGAGTAGATGTCGTGGTGCGGCGGCGGCGAGATGAGTGCGACGCCCGCCGTCGAATGCCGCGTGCGCGCGATCCACGGGTACACCTTGGTCGCCATCAACTGGCCACCCTCGCCGGGCTTGGCGCCTTGCGCCATCTTGATCTGGATGTCGGTGGCGTTCGTCAGATAGAGACTCGTCACCCCGAACCTACCGCTCGCGACCTGCTTGATGGCGCTGCGCCGCGCCGGGTCGAGCAGGCGGTCGACGTCCTCGCCGCCCTCGCCCGTGTTCGAGCGTCCGCCGATGCGGTTCATCGCGATCGCGAGGGTCTCGTGTGCCTCCTGCGAGATCGAGCCGTAGCTCATCGCGCCGGTGTTGAAGCGCGCAATGATGCTCTCGATCGGCTCGACATCGTCGAGCGGGATCGGCTTGCGCTCGTCCTCTTTGAACTTGAACAACCCACGGAGGGTCATCAGGTGCTCGGCCTGCTCGTCGACGAGCCGCGTGTAGTCGCGGAAGATGTCGTACCGCCGCGCGCGCGTCGAGTGCTGCAGCCGGAACACGGTGTCGGGGTTGAACAGGTGCGGCGGTCCTTCACGGCGCCACTGATACTCGCCGCCGACCTGCAGACGCTCGTGCGCGATGATCGCGCCGTCTTCCGGGTACGCCGCGGCATGCCGAGCCGCGTTCTCGGCGGCGATCACCTCGATGCCGACGCCCCCGAGAAGGCTCGTCGTTCCGGTGAAGTACTGGTCGACGAACTCCTGGCTGAGGCCGATGGCCTCGAACGCCTGCGCGCCGGCATACGAACC
>CAZCEE010000271.1:0-3767 GCA_964497165.1 uncultured Schumannella sp.
GGGCGAGGGGCGGGCGATCGGTCGGGGCGCGCCCCGCGACCGCGCGACGCTGCGCACCCGCCGCTGCCGTGCCGATGCGTTCGGTCACCGTTCCCGTGAAGTCGCGCAGCACCGAATTGGGTCGATGCGCGTACTCCAACACGAGGGTTGGGATGTCAGGGACGCCGAGAACGCTCGCAAGCCGGCCGAGGGCATCCGGCTCACCCCCGCGGAACGCGTTCGCGGCGACGTCGGGATCGCCGAACGCGACCACCGGGATGCCACGCCGCGCCAACGCCGCGAGCAATCCGAGCGTCGCCTCGGTCGCCTCGGGCAGGTCGTCGATGACGACGAGTCGAAGACCCGCGACCCGCTCCCCGCCGCCGCCGGAGTCGAGCGTCGCAATCGCGAGCCTCGCGAGTTCGGCGGGGTCTCGCTGCTCGGGACGCGCCGACGCGACGACGTCGAGGTACTCGTCGAAGAACTCGCCCGCCGCGACCCACTCCGCACGGCCGGTCGCCCGCCCGAGTTCTCGCAGGCGCCGCGGGTCGACGCCCTGCTCGGTGGCGCGAGAGAACAGGTCACGCAACTCCGAGCGGAAACGTGCGGTGCGGCGTACCTCCGGCGTGAGCGGGTCGGGCCAGCCGGGCCCGGTTCCGGTGGCGATGTGGCCCTCGAGGAGCGCCGCGAGGTCGGCATCCTGTTCGGCTCCGGTGATGAGGCGCGGCGGGGTCTCACCGGCGGCCCGTGCGGCCACCCCGACGATCTCGTAGGCGAGCGACGGCGCGGTGCGGGCCAGCGGACCGTCGGTGGGCACGCCGAGCCGCACCGCGATCAGGTCGCGCAGACGCGTCGCCGTCGTGCGGGCAGACGTGAGCACGAGCACCGTCCGCGGATCCCAGCCGCGCCCCAACACTCGGTCGGCCACGAGTTCGACGATCGTCGTCGTCTTGCCCGAACCCGGCGCTCCAAGCACCGCGGCAGAAACCCCATCGGCCAACCCCACGACAGCGAGCTGCGACGCATCGAGATCGAATTCCAGCCCACTCACTTAGCCGAAGATAACCGCGACCGCCGACCTGGCATCCATTCTTCGTCTGTTCCGCCGCAGGCGAACCGGGCGAACCCGGCCAACCCGGGCCGTTACTCTGAAACTTGTGGACATTCGCATCGGCATCGCCAACTCGCCCCGTGAACTGAACTTCGAGTCGACCCAGACGGCGGCCGAGGTCGAGAAGATCGTGTCGGCCGCGCTCGACGACGACGCCAAGTTCATCAAGCTCAGCGACGACAAGGGCAAGGTGTACATCGTGCCGGTCGCCTCGTTCTCGTACCTCGAGGTCGGCACCGAAGCTCGCAGCCGCGTCGGCTTCGTCGCCTGACCCGGCCTCCGCACCGGGAGTTCAGCATGGAAATGGAAATCGTCTACGTCACCGTCGTCGGAGCCGGGATCGGCCTGCTGCTGCGCTACCTGCTGCCGGGCCGTGAGGTCTACGGGGTCGCACTTCTACCGGCGCTCGGCGCTGCCGTCACCGCCGCAGTCTGGGTGGGACTGACCTGGCTCGGCTGGAAGGCCGACGGCGGTTGGATCTGGCTCGCCGCCCTCGGCGGGGCAACTCTCGTGTCACTCGTCGTCGCGCTCGTGCTGAGTCGCCGCCGTCACGCCGCTGACGCTCGGGAACTGCACGTCCTCTCCGGCGGCAAGGCGTAGCAGCCCCGCCGGAAGGCCACTGCGAAACGCTCAGGCCGTGAGGCCGAGGGCATCCATCCGTCGCGTGTGCGCGGCGATCAGCTCGGTGAAGATCGGCTCGATGCGCTCCTCGCCGTCGGCGCGATCTTCGAGTCGCAACGCCGAACGGGCGACGAGCATCGTGTCACCGACGAGGCGGCGCCCCCACATGGCGAGCCGGGATGCGAGGCGCGGGTTGCCCTCGATCGACTCGCGCAGCTCTTCGACGAGCAGGTCTTCGGCGTCGTCGTCGGAAAGCAACGCCGAGATGCGATCGGAGAGCCCGCCCGGCAGCCCGGCGGCGAGTCCGGCGAAGAAGTCGAGCAGGAAGCCCGACGTCAGGTAGCAGGTGATGAGGATCTCGTGCCAGTCGTCGCCCTGCGTGCGGCGCTGGAAGTCGTCGAGCATCGGGCGGTACGACTCCATCGCCGCTGAGGGGTCGATGCGTCGCGAATCCAGTTCGGCCAGCACGGCCTCGTGGATCTCGAGCACCTCGGCGGCGACTCGCCCCAGGCGGCTCTTTCCCGACACCGTCGGGGCGACAGCGGCACCCCGTCCGAGGTTCTCGAACAGCACCAGCGTCAGATACGCGAGCTGACCCAGGTAAGCTTGCGCGTCAGGGGCCAGCTCGGCGAGTTCGACGCGGGTGGCCTCCACGGCCTCCGATCGGACCGGCCGGGTGACACCTCGGGCGCGGATCCGTCTCCGACGCAGCCAGCCCAACACGTAAACCAGCCTACTGTCCGCAGGATCGCCCTGATCCCGGGTGCGACGTAGGCACCGACGACAGACAGGCTTTCCCTTTGACTTTCAGTGATCTCGGTGTCGAGCAGGACATGGTCGACGCCCTCGCCGAGAAGGGCATCATCGAGCCCTTCGCCATCCAGACGCAGACCATCCCCCTCGGACTCGACCGCCAGGACATCATCGGCCAGGCCAAGACCGGCACCGGCAAGACGTTCGGCTTCGGATTGCCGCTCATCCAGCAGCTCGGACCCGACCCGGCGCACGGCGTGCAGGCCCTCGTCGTTGTGCCGACGCGCGAACTGTGCGTGCAGGTCGCCGAAGACCTCGAACTCGCCTCCTCGAAGCGTCCGACGAAGGTCGTCGCGATCTACGGCGGTAAAGCCTACGAGGGCCAGGTCGAGGCGCTGAAGGCTGGCGCTCAGATCGTCGTCGGAACCCCGGGACGACTTCTCGACCTCGCCGGGCAGCGGCTGCTGTCGTTCGCGAACGTGAAAGTCATGGTGCTCGACGAGGCCGACAAGATGCTCGACCTAGGCTTCCTGCCCGACGTCGAGAAGCTGTTCGCGCAGACCCCGCCCGACCGGCACACGATGCTGTTCTCGGCGACGATGCCCGGCCCCGTGGTCGCGCTCGCCCGCCGGTTCATGAACCGGCCGATCCACATCCGGGCGACCGATCCGGATGAGGGCCTCACCCAGGCGAACATCCAGCACCTCGTGTACCGCGCCCATTCGCTCGACAAAGACGAGGTCGTCTCCCGCATCCTGCAGGCCGAGGGCCGCGGCAAAACCGTCATCTTCACCCGCACCAAGCGGGCCGCGCAGAAGCTCGTCGAGGAGCTCAGCGACCGCGGCTTCAGCACCGCCGCCGTACACGGCGACATGAGCCAGGAGGCGCGTGAGCGTTCGATGGCGTCGTTCAAGGCCGGCAAGAAGGAGGTGCTGATCGCCACGGATGTCGCCGCGCGCGGCATCGACGTCGACGACGTGACGCACGTCATCAACCACACGATCCCCGAAGACGAGAAGACCTACCTGCACCGCGCCGGTCGCACCGGCCGTGCCGGCAAGACCGGCATCGCGGTGACGTTCGTCGACTGGGCCGACATGCACAAGTGGGCGCTCATCAACCGTGCCCTCGAGATGGGCATCCCCGAGCCGACCGAGACCTACTCGTCGTCACCGCACCTCTTCGAAGAGCTCAACATTCCGGTCGGCGCGAAAGGTCGGCTCAAGATGACCCCCGCCGCACCGCACCTCGAGCGCGAGCCCCGCGCCGTGCCGGTGCTTGTCGTCGCCGGCAAGCTCGCGAC
>CAZCEE010000272.1:0-3759 GCA_964497165.1 uncultured Schumannella sp.
ACGACCCCGACTCGGGAGTCGTGCGGCTCGACGGGCGGGATGTGCGCGGCCTGCCCCGCGACGAGTTGCGCGCGCAGATCGGGTATGTCGAACAGGATGCCCCGGTGCTCGCCGGAAGCCTGCGCGACAACCTGAAGCTGGCATCCCCCGACGCCACCGACGCCGATTGCGTGAAGGTGCTGCGCGACGTGAACCTCGGGGCCGTGCTCGACCGCGACCCCGCCGGGCTCGATGCTCCGGTCGGGGAGGACGGCATCATGCTCTCGGGGGGCGAACGCCAGCGTCTCGCGATAGCGCGGGCCCTGCTCGCTGCGCCGCCCATCCTGCTGCTCGACGAGTCGACGTCGAGCCTCGACGGCATGAACGAGCAGCTGCTGCGCGAAGCGATCGACGCGGTCGCCGCCGACCGCACGCTGCTGGTGATCGCACACCGGCTCTCGACGGTCGTCGACTCCGACATCATCGTCGTGCTCGAGAACGGTGAAGTCGTTGGCATCGGCACGCACTCCGAATTGGTGCTTTCGACGCCGCTCTACCGCGAGCTCGCCAAGCACCAACTGCTGGTGTAGCTGTGGCGGGGCGGTCGGGCGAGCCGGGCATCTCGCTGTTGGAGCGGGCATTCCGGATGCTGCGCGCCCTCCCCGCAGATGGCACCCCGATTGCGGTGCCCGATCTCGCGCGCGCCGCCGACTTGCCGGTGTCGACCACCCACCGTCTCGTCGCCGAACTCGCCCGCCTCGGCGCGATCGAGCGGGGGGCCGACGGGGTGTCGATGGGGCTCGGCTTGTGGGAGCTTGGCGAGCGTTCCGCGGTGCTGCGGCGGCTGCGCGAAGCGGCGCTGCCGGAACTCATCGAGCTGTACGACCTCACCGGCGAGAACGTGCACCTGGGGGTGCTCGTCGGCCACGAGGTGCTGTACGTCGCGAAGGCGAACGGCAAGCGGGCGATCCCGACCCTCTCGGAGGTGGGCCAGCGGCATCCGCTTCATGCGACCGGGGTGGGCCGCGCCATCCTCCTAACCCGTCCCGCCGAGTGGCTCGACGGCTACCTGCGCGAACCGCTCGAAGCCGAGACCCGACACACCATCACGGATGCCGCGAAGCTGCGCGAGGTGATCGCAGCCGAGGCGGTGAAAGGGTGGGCGTTCGCCCGGCAGGAGATGACGCTCGGCAACATCTCGATCGCGATGCCTCTGCGTGAGCGCCCCGGGTTGCCTGCGGCGGCGATCGGCATCGTCGCCCATGCCACCTCCGCCGACGAGGTTCGTCTGCTGCCCCTGCTCAAAAGGGCCGTTGCCGCGATCGAACAGCGTTTGGACGCATAGCGACCTTTCCGTTTTCAGGATTTCTCGGGGCGCTTGTGACTCGTGATGCTTGAGTGACCTCACCTCCCACATGTGACACTTCCGCAACTCGCATTCCTGAAAAGGGGAAGGGGCTCCACGCCTCCATCCCACTCAGTGAGAGAGGATGAGGGCAAGGCACCGCGTGAGCGGGAGACTTTCCGGTGACCGATGGTGGTCCACACAGAGGAGTGGCATGGACGACATCCCGAAGTCTGCGGCGAACTACCCGCCGGGACACCCGACGCAAGCCGACATCGATGCCGAGATCCTCGACATCAAGACGAACACGCCGACGAGCGCCGACCCGAACTGGGGCGCCCACCGCACTCTCATCGACTACCCGCCGTACCGCTCGAGCATCCTGCGGCATCCGAGCGCGAACCTCGAGCTGGTCGACCCCGAAACCATCGAACTCGCGAGCCCCGCCTTCGGCCACCGCGACGTGCACTGGACCGAGTTCGACCTCACCAGTCAGGTGAACGGCGAACCGCAGGGTGAGCGCATCGTCGTGACCGGCAAGGTGACGGATGCCGACGGCCGCCCGGTCGCCGGGCAGCTGCTCGAGATCTGGCAGGCGAACGCCGGCGGACGTTACCGGCAGAAGAAGGAGCGCCACCCCGCGCCGCTCGACCCGAACTTCAACGGCGTCGGGCGGGTGCTGACGGGAGCGCAAGGCGAGTACAAGTTCGTGACGATCAAGCCGGGTGCCTACCCGTGGCCGAACCACCAGAACGCGTGGCGGCCCGCGCACATCCACTTCTCGGTGTTCGGCACCCAGTTCACGCAGCGCATGGTGACCCAGATGTATTTCCCCGGTGACCAGCTGATGCCGCTCGACCCGATCTTTCAGTCGATCACGTCGGCTCGCGGGCAGAAGTCACTGATCTCGGATTACGCCCACGACGTCAGCGTTCCCGACTGGGCGCTCGGCTACCGTTGGGACATCGTATTGAACGGCAGCAACCGCACCTGGTTTGCGAGCGAAGACGGGCCGGAGGAGGACGAATGAGCAAGCTCTACCCCACCGCTGACCAGACCGTCGGCCCGTATTACGCAATCGGCATGCAGTACGACGGCAGCGAAGAACTGCTGCCCGCCGGAAGCGCCGGCTCGATCGTGCTGTCGGGCTACCTCTACGACGGCAACGGCGCCCCGGTGCCGGATGGCGTCATCGAGATCTGGCAGACGGATGCCGACGGCAACATCCCGACGGACATCGGCAACCTGGTGCGCAAGGCCGGCTCGTTCGGCGGCTTCGGGCGTTCCGGGTCGGATGACGAGGGTTACTTCCAGTTCACGACGGTGCTGCCCGCTCCGGCGGCGGAAGGCAAGGCGGCGTTCTTCGCGGTGATCGTGTTCGCGCGCGGCCTGCTGTCGCGTCTGCACACCCGCATTTACGTGCCGGGCCCCGCGCTCGACGACGATCCGCTGCTCAGCCGGCTCACCCCGGAACGCCGCGCGACCCTCGTCGCGACGGAGGTTGCCGGCGGGCTGAGCCACGACATCCGCCTGCAGGGTGAGAAGGAGACCGTCTTCCTTGCCTTCAACTGACGCCGACGTCGGCCTGCTCGACCCACTCTGGGCGGGCAGGCCCGTCGCGTCAGTGACCTCGGATGCCGCCATCCTCTCCGCTCTGGTGCGCTTCGAGGTGGCGCTCGCGACGGTGTGTGCCCCGGCCGGGGTGGCCGCCGCGATCGACGCCGCGGGTTCGGATCTGGATGCCGCCGCCCTCGCAGAGCGGGCGCGCGCCGGGGGCAACCCCGTCATCCCGATGCTCGCCGTACTTGGGTCGCACCTCGACGGTGACGCCGCGCACTGGCTGCACCGTGGGGCGACCTCGCAAGACGCCCTCGACACGGCGCTCGTGCTCGTTGCTCGGGATGCCGCGGCCGCCATTGTGACGGATGCCACGGGCGCCGCGCGGATGCTCGCCGAACACGCCACCGCCCACCGCGGCACGGTGATCGCCGGCCGCACGCTCACGCAGCCGGCGACTCCGACGACTCTCGGGCTGAAACTCGCGGGCTGGGCGTGGAGCGTCGCGCGCGCCACCCACGCGGTGCGCGACGCGGCGGATGCCCTGCCCGTGCAGCTCGGCGGAGCAGCCGGCACCCTCGCCGCCTTCTCGGCGGCAGGGCTCGACGGGGTTTCCGTGGCAGCTCGCGTGGCCAGTGAGCTCGGCCTCGCCGAACCGGTCGCCCCGTGGCACGTGCACCGCTCCCCTGTCACCCGGCTCGGCGACGCGCTCGTGGAACTGACGGATGCCACCGGCACGATCGGCCGCAACGTCGCCACCCTCGCGCGGCTCGGCGAACTCGACGACGGCGCCGCGGGCGGATCGTCGACGATGCCGCACAAACGCAACCCGGTGCGGGCGGTGCTGCTGAGCGGCGCCGCGACCCGCGCCCCGTTCC
>CAZCEE010000273.1:0-3745 GCA_964497165.1 uncultured Schumannella sp.
AATCGCACCGAGTTCTCACGGCCTGGGACCAGGCCGCTGGCGATGGCGACTTCGGCGACAACCTCGCGAATGGTCTCGCCTTGGCGCGGCGACACGAGCCAACGGCAGGCGAGGGCTTTCCCGCCGCGGCCGCGGCATTCCTCGACGATGTCGGGGGCTCGAGCGGCCCGCTGCTTGGGCTGCTGTTCGAGTCGCTCGCCGCGGCGCTCGCGGCCGGAGGAAGCTCCCGGGCCGAGCGAGTCACTGCTCTCGGTGTTGGGCTCGTGGAGGGGCTGGCGGCGGTCCGCCGTGTTGGCGACGCCGCACCGGGCGATCGAACCATGGTCGACGCGCTCGACGCGGCCGTCCGGCGCATATCGCCTTCGGCGACAGAGGACGACATCGCGTTGGGGGCAATTGAGGGCGCTGCGTCTACTTCGAATATGCTCGCGCGGCACGGCCGCGCGAGCTATGTAGGAGACCATGCGCTGGGAACGCCTGACCCCGGGGCGGTTGGCATCGCGATCCTGCTGACCGCGTTCGCCGAAGCCGCTGCGAAAGGCCCTTCTCAAGCGGCGGTCGCACTTGATGCATTGCTGGGCGGGACGGCACACGCAGGCTGAAGTGTCGCAACTGGCCAGCCGAGCCCGCAAACCCACTCCGCACCGCACATGAACAACCCCGACAACATCCGATTGCCGTCAACACGACCGACCAGCGCCATGGAGAACTGCTGTGAACTCAGACCTCGCCGAGCCGGAGCTCTGGAGCTATCGTTCCGCGCAAGCGGTACCCGACGACTTCGATCTGTTCTGGGCTGATGCCCTCGCGACCGCACGCACTCACTCGCTTGACCCGAGGCTCGTCCTCGTAGACTGTGGGCTCTCCACAGTCGATGTGTACGACGTGACCTTCTCCGGATACCAGGGGGAGCCCATTCGCGCGTGGCTCAAGGTTCCTCACGGCGCCACCGGAGCCCTTCCAACCATCATCGAGTACGCGGGGTACGGTGGCGGGAGGGGTCACGCGATCGAGAGAATCCTCTGGTCGACTGCGGGCTACGCTCACCTAGCGATGGACACCCGTGGCCAAGGCGCCGGCTGGGGTGGTGGCGCGACTGAAGACCCGCACGGCAGTGGGCCATCGGTGCCCGGCTTCATGACGCGGGGCATCCTCAACAAGGACGACTACTACTACAAGCGGCTGTTCATCGATGCCGCGCGCGCAATCGACTTGATCAAGGAATTGCCTTTCTGTGACGCGGGCCGAGTCGCCGTGGTTGGAGGAAGCCAAGGCGGCGGCATCGCACTTGCGGCGACGGCACTGGTGCCGGAGGTCCGAGGGGCCTTCTTCCGAGTGCCGTTTCTCTGCGACTTCCCGCGCTCGCTGGCGATCGCTGGGACCGGGCCGTACACCGAGGTTCAGACGTACCTGTCCAATCGACGGAATGACCGGGATCGAGCGATGGACACCCTCGCCTATTTCGATGGCGCCAATTTCGCCACGCGTGGTGCAGTGCCCGGGTGGTTCACGGCCGGCCTCACCGATGTCGTGTGCCCGCCTTCCACGGTCTTCGGCGCGTTTCACAATTACCGAGGGGCCAAGAACATCACGCTCTGGCCCTTCAACGGGCACGAGGGTGGCGGGACCGAGGATGACGCCCAGGCCCTCCATGCCCTCCATACCCTGATCGGAGAAGGCGCCCGTCGGTCGTCTTCGGACGTCTGATAAATTCGGCGTGCTCATCGCCGATCTTCGTGCGGCCGACGAGGTGGCGGGCATCCGACTCGTCGGCTTTCATGTGTCCCCCGTGTGTACCCGAAAGCCAGATGATGCCGTGTGAGGAGTGTTTCCCGGAGCCTCGCGCCGCATAAAGTCGGCCCTGACTAGGAAACAGCGACCCTGCTAAGGCGGAGAACCCTCACGGGTTCCGAGGGTTCAAATCCCTCCGTCTCCGCTCCAAAAATCCCTGGTCAGACGACCTTTCCTGGCCGACGGAATACCGTGCACCGCCCACGCCGGCACGAATCCGGCGCGAAGCGGGAAGCCAGCGCGGGGGTTCAGCGCTGGGGCGGGTCGCCCGGATCGACGCCCGACCAGTGCTCGGCGAGCAGGCCGCCGGTCACCCGGTAACCGTCGTAGAGGTAGCGCACGTAGGTGTCGCCCTTCCCATCGGGCTGAGGCATCCCGGCCGCGATCACGACGAGGTCGCCTTCGCCCATGAGGATCGCCGGCGGCATGGATGCCGTCTCTGGCGTGGGGAGGGGGCCGTCGGGGAAGGCCATGCGCACGAAACCTTCGAGGCCGGAGCGCCCAGGCGGCAGATGCCGGGTGTGCTGACGGTAGTCGACCGCAACGAAGTCCTTCACCGCATCCGCGTTCTGAGCGTCGAAGACGCAGCGGTAAAAGTCGGCGACCCGCAGCTTGTTCGCCGCGGGGTCGCCGACTCCGATCGCAGCCGGGATGCGGGCCGGATCGGGGGTGCCCGACCCCGCAGGTGCGGAGCCGGTCGACGCGTTCGACCACTCTTCGACGATCTCGCCGTCGACGATGCGGAAGGTGTGGAAGGTCAAGAACTCGTGCGCGTCGGCTCCGCGCAGTTCGAAGCCGACGACCGTGA
Source organism: uncultured Schumannella sp. (assembly GCA_964497165.1). Classification (GTDB taxonomy): domain Bacteria; phylum Actinomycetota; class Actinomycetes; order Actinomycetales; family Microbacteriaceae; genus Pseudolysinimonas_A. Next base: position 2,600 of record CAZCEE010000273.1, read on the forward strand.
CGTGGTTGCCTTCGGCGATCACGAACTCGGCGGGGAAGCGCTTCAGGTAATCGGCGAGCCGCGCGGTTGCGACCGCCTTGTTCTGCTCGGGCACGCTCATTTCTGAACCGGCTTGTTCTGAAGCCCGGCGGCGAACATGTCGAACGGGGGCTGACCGAGCAGTCGGCGCCCGCTGATCTCGGCGAGCGACTCCATGCGCAGCGCGCCGTGCGACAGGATCACCTGGGCGTCGCGCGAGTAGCGCTGGAGCGGGTTCGACAGGGTCATGACCGATGATCCGAGGATGCGCACGAAGAGGTTGATAGCGTCGTGGCAGAGCTGCCCGGCGTAGGCGAGGTCGAGCGATCCCTGCGCCTCCTCGTCGGCCGTGTGATCCTCCCCGGCTGTCGCGAGGCGGTCGATCTGGTCGGCGTAGTGCATGAGGGTCGCCTTCGCCGCGCCGATCATCGCTTTCGCCTTGCCCGCGGCCACCTGCGACGACGGCATCTCGGCCACCGACGGGTAGGGGGGGCTGAACGGCTTGCGCTTCTGCGCGAGGTCGGCGAACACCTCGAAGGCCCCCTCGGCCATCCCGACCAGGATGCCGATGTTGAGCACGGCGACGGTCATCATCGAGCCGCGGGCTTTCGCCCGGTAGGCGAGGCCGTCGTAGCGCTCCGACACCGTGCTCATGTAGATCGGGAGTTCGGCCATGTCGACGAAGTGCGTATCAGGGATGAAGATCGGCGCTGTTGTGACGAGCGAGTTGGAGTCGGATGCCGACATCCCGCTGACGTGCCAGTCGTCGAGGGTGGTGAGATCCGCCGGGTCCATCATGATCAGGGCGTGACCGGTGAGGTCGCCGTCGGTCCATGCGACTCCACCGAATATCCACGCGGCGTTGTGGTTTCCGGAGACGTACGTCCACTTGCCTTCGACGTTCCAGCCTCCGTCGGCGCGGGTCGCGGTGCCCGTGATCGCCGCGAAGGTCGAGCCGCCGGCCGCGAGGGGGCCGACGTGGCCGTCGAGCCGGGAGTAGAGGTCTGCCGTCAGTTCGGCGCCGAACGTGCTGACCATGCGCAGCGATCCGGCGACGAGGAACGTCCATCCCGCCGCCGCGTCGCCGCGTCCGAGGGCCATGGCGATCTCCGCGACGTCGCGCGCGCC
>CAZCEE010000274.1:0-3724 GCA_964497165.1 uncultured Schumannella sp.
GCATGTACAACGTGTTCCGGCTCTCCGGCCGACACCTGGATGCCGCGTTCGTGCGCGAGCTCTTCGACGAGCCGACGACGATCCTGTACCAGGTGTGGTCGCTCATCGTGACGCTCGACAACGCCACCCAGCCCGGCTCCGGCATCCCGATCGCCGATGTTCGGGCCCAGGCCGACGCGCTTGTGCTCGAGGTCGTGAAGGCGCTCGAGGGCCCGGAAGAGACCGAGATCGTCGAAGCGCTGCAGCAGTTGAGCCGCACGCTCGAATCCCAGGCGACCGGTGAACAGCGTTCCACCGAGGTCGACGGCGCGCAGGCCCGAGTCGTCAACCTCGTGAACACCTTCTTCCGCGACAAGCTCACAGCGATGCCGACGATCAAGGAGTACATCGACTCGATGCAGGCGGAAGACTCAGCCCACTGACGGCGGTTGCGTCAGTCGAGGTCGACCCAGCTCTGCCACACGTCGTAGCCGGTGACCGAATCGCCGGTGTTCTTCACGGTGATCTTCGACCGCCAGGTGTCTCCGTCGTAGTTGTCGCGGATGTAGGTGTGCTCGACCTTGGTGATCGTCACCGTGCCGCTCGTGGTGCCGTGCGGCCCGGATGCGGCCGGGGGTTTCGCGACCGCCCAGTAGGTCACCACGGTGTTCTGCGGTGGCTCCTTCCAGGATCGTGTCTCGCTCGCGCTCGAGGCGAGCCCGGTGCGGCTGTAGATCTTGCGGATGCTGACGTGTCCTGCGGTCATGCGTGCACTCCCGTTTCGACCGCCTCGGGAGTGCGAGCGGATGTCGCAGCGGATGCGGTCAGCGTAGTCACCGCATGCGGCGACGCACCAGGCGCGCGACCGCCTTGTCGGCTTCGACGAGCCCGAGCACGGTGACGCCGAGACCGAACGCCACCGTCCACTGGATGCCGGTGAGCGGCGCGAAGCCCAGCAGCGCCCAGCCGGGCGGGGTTGTGACGGCGAGCACGTGCAGCACGAGGGTGCCCGCGACGGCCGCGAATAGGAGGGGGTTCGTCGCGGGCGACTGACGGAACACCGAGCGGCGCTCCGAGCGGGCGTTGAGCGTCTGGAACAGGTTGAGGAAGGCGAACGTGGTGAGCGCGAAGGTGCGGGCCTGATCGACGGCTGCTCCGGCGGCGAGTGCTGCGTGGAACGCGCCGAGCACGACCAGTCCCATCCACACCGAGGTGAGGACGATTCGCCCCCACAGCTTCCGTGAGAGGAGCCCGGCGGTGGGTGCGCGCGGCGGGCGGTCGAGTTCGTCGCCGTCGCCGCGTTCGAAGGCGAGCCCCACATCCTGCACGCCGTTGGAGACGAGGTTGAACCAGATCATCTGAACCGGCAGGAAGATGAGCGGCCCGCCGACCGCGAGGTCGCCGACGACGGCCACAAGCGCGGCGAACCCGGTGGAGAGCAGGAAGAAGGTGGCCTTCTGCACCGCCGCGAACGTGACTCGCCCTTCGCGCACCGCGCCGACGATGGTGCCGAAGTCGTCGTCGGTGAGCACGATGTCGGCGGCGTCACGGGCGACGTCGGTGCCCCCGCGCCCCATCGCGACCCCGAGCGATGCAGCGCGCAGGGCCGGGGCGTCGTTGACCCCGTCTCCGGTCACCGCCACGACCTCGCCCGCAGCCTCGAGCGCCCGCACGATGCGCAACTTGTCGTACGGGGTCACGCGGGCCGCGATGCGGCTCTCCCGCAACCTCGCGACGAGGGCGTCGTCGTCGATGACGGCGAGTTCACCGCCGGTCACCGGATCACCCGTTCCGCTGAGACCGAGGCGGCGGCCGAGGGCGACGGCGGTGCGCGGATGATCGCCGGTGATCATCATGACGGTCACACCGGCGCGGCGGCAGGCGGCGATCGCGTCGGCGACGCCCACGCGGGGTGGGTCGGACATTCCGATCAGCCCGACGAACTCCAGGCCATCGAGCGTGTCGAGTCGGGCGTGCGAGTCGTCGGCTGGGCCGAGCCGGCGGCGGGCGACGGCGAGCACGCGCATCCCGTCGGCAGCGAGCGCGTCGTGGGCGGCGAGCACAACCGCGTGGTCGACCGGCACCGGCCCGTCGGGTCCGGCCATCGTCGTCGACGCGGCGAGCAGCAGGTCGGGGGCTCCCTTCAGCAGGAGGTGCGACTCACCATGGTCGTCGCGCACCGTCGTCGAGCGCCGCCGCTCGGGTTCATACGGGGCGTGGGCGCTCGGCGAGGCCGAGAACTCGTCGTCGGCGACGGCGGCGCCGCGCAGGGCGAGCGCCGCGATCGCGACGTCGACCGGGTCGCCCACGATGTTGCGCGTCGTCGGATCGTGATGGGCGTCGTTGCTCAGCGCGGCGATGCGGAGCACGTCGCGGCAGCCGGCTCCGAGCGCGGGGTCGATGTCCCGGGTGACCTCGACCGTGTCGAGCGGCGACCAGAGCCGCTCGACGGTCATGCGGTTCTCGGTCATCGTGCCCGTCTTGTCGGAGGCGATGACGGTCGTCGACCCAAGGGCCTCGACCGCGGGCAGACTCCGCACGACCGCGCGTTGCCGTGCCATCCGCGAGACGCCCAGGCTGAGGGCGACGGTGAGAACGATGGGGAGACCCTCGGGAACCGCGGCGACCGCGAGCGACACCGCCGTGAGGAACGCGGTCGCGAAACCGTGGCCGAGCAGCAGCCCCGCGGCAAGCACCCCGATCGCCACCACCCCGACGAAGATGCCGAGCTTGCTCTCGAACCGTCGCATGAGGCGCTGCAGCGGCGTGGGGGTGTCGGCGGAGCGCACCAGGGTGTCGATCACGCCCATCGCGGTGTTCGCGCCGGTCGCGACGACGACGCCTTCCGCGCGGCCCGACACCACGAGGGTGCCGCCCCACGCCATGCCCTCCTGCTCGGCCGCGGGCGTCGACTCCGGGGTCGGTGCGGGGGACTTGCCGACCGGCACCGACTCGCCGGTGAGCAGTGACTCGTCGATGCGCAGCCGGTTGGTCGTGATCAGGCGCAGGTCGGCGGGAATGCGGTCGCCCGACTCGAGCACGACGAGGTCGCCGACAACGATCGACTCGGCGGGCACCGCCCGCACGCCGCCGGAGCGCCGTACGCGGGTGGTGCGCACCTGGAAACGGCGTAGTGCTGCGACGTCGCGTGCGGCCCGCAGTTCTTGCACGAACCCCAGGCTGACGTCGGCGAGGACGGCGACGAGGATGGCCGCCGCGTCGATCCAACGCTGCAGGGCGGCGGTGAGACCCGACGAGGCGACCAGAAGCAGGATGATGACGCTCGCGAACTGTCGGCCGAGGATGCGCCACCACGGGTCGACCGCGCGGGTGGCGAGTGCGTTGGGACCGTCGCGGAGCAACCGTTCGGCGACCTCGGCGCCCTCCAGGCCGGTCGCCCGACTGCCGACGGCGACGAGCACATCGGGTGCCGCCTCCGCGTGCCACGGCATCGCCCCAGAGTTCCTCTGCATTCCGGCCGGTCAGTATCCGGTGGGCTCGGTCTCGAACTCCGCCTCATCCGGCGGACCCTCGTGGTGCAGCGGGGTGAGTGCCGACGTCTCTTCGAGCCACACCAGGGCGTCGTACCGGCGCCCCATGTTCGTCGGAACGTAGTTGCCCGCTTCGCGCTGCGGCGCGTAGACGACGCCGATCGCCCGATGGCCGGCCGCTGTCGACAGCCAGGGGCGGGCCCGGTCGTCGCCGAAGCCGAGAACGGCGGGTGCCTGCAATGCCTCGTGCAACA
>CAZCEE010000275.1:0-3722 GCA_964497165.1 uncultured Schumannella sp.
CGGAGCGGGGGTAAGCCGTGTCCCCCGTTTTACGGACCCCTGCGCCAGAAAGTGCCTCAGGTGTACCCCGCCTGATTCGACGGCCCTTTCCCGTCGAATCAGGCGGCCGCGGCGGTGGCTTCGTCGAGCACCCGGTCGAAGTTCCGGATGTCGTGCGCGAAGCGTCCGAGGAACAGCCCATCGACCGCGGGGCCGAGGGAGTGCAGCAGGCCCGGGCCGGCCGAACCGCCGTACAGGATCGGCCGCTGGTCGCGATCCCCGAGGTGTTCGCGGAGCGCCGTCGCCACCTCGCTCACGTAGTCGGGGTCGGCGGGGTGGGCCGCGCCGATGGCCCAGACGGGTTCGTAGGCGATGACGGCCGGGGCGACGGGGTCGAGCGTGCGGGTGAGCTGGTCGACGCAGACGCGGCCGGCTTCCGCGGGGGTTCCGCGCTCCGACTCTCCGACGCACATGAGCGGGGTCAAGCCCCACAGGATGGCGGCCTCGGTCTTGAGGGCGATGACGGCGTCGGTTTCCCCCTGGTCCCGCCGGCGCTCGGCGTGACCGAGCTCGACCATCGAGACGCCCAGTTCGGCGAGCAATTCGGCCGTCGTCTCGCCGGTGTGCGCACCGGTCGGCCAGACGGAGCAGTCCTGCGCGCAGATCATGACGGGAGTGTTCCGGGTGAGCCGCACCGCCGTTTCGAGCAGCGGAGCGCTCGGGGCGAGGAAAACCTCGACCCTCCCGTCGCGGACGGCGGGTGAGGCCCCGGCCAGTTCGATCGCGGCTTCGAGCCACGAGACCGATGCGCGATATCCGAAGTAGGCCTTGAGGCTCACCCCGACCCGCACTGTTCTCATCTCGGGGGCGGCGCGGCCGACGCGTTGAGGCGCCGCGCGGCGATGGCGACCGCGAGGTCGAATGCGTGCTCGGTCGCCCCGAGGTTCGCGATGCCCTGCCCCACGATGTCGAACGCCGTTCCGTGCGCGGGGGTCGCGATGGTGATCGGCAACCCGCCTTGCACGGTCACGCCGCGATCGAACCCGATCAGCTTCATCGCGATCTGGCCCTGGTCGTGGTACATCGTGACGATGCCGTCGAACTCCTGGCGCTTGGCGGCGAAGATCGTGTCCGACGGGAACGGGCCGCGGGCATCCACACCGGCCGACACGGCGGCTGCGACTCCCGGAGCGATCTCGTCGATCTCCTCGCGCCCGAAGTTGCCGTTCTCGCCGCCGTGCGGGTTGAGCGCACACACGCCGATGCGCGGTCGCTCGATGCCCGAACCTTTCAGCACCTCGTCGAGCAGCACGATGATGGAGGTGACCGATTCGTTCGTGATGAGCGGCGCCACTTCGGAGAGGGGGATGTGCGACGTCACGCGAGCGGTGACCAGACCTTCGAGGATGTTGAGCTCCGAGGTCGGCCCGTCGTAGCCGAGCTCGTGGGCGAACCACCGCAGCTCGTCTTCGTGGTCCATCCCGGCGAGCTTCAGGCTCGTCTTGTTGAGCGGGGTGAAGAGGATCACGTCGATCTCGTCGGCGCGTGCCATCGCGAGCGCGCGCTGCAGCTGGTGCATGACGCGAGCGCCGGCGGCCGCGCTCACGGCTCGCGGGGGGATCGGCTCCGCCGGGTAGGACTGGTCGTCGAGCAGCAGAGCCCGGCCGGGTGTCGGTTCGGTGCTCACGAGCGGGGTCACTCCGGCGATCGTTGCGCCGTCGGCAAGCTCCCACGCGTCGGCGAGCACGACCACGTCGGCGTTGTCGTAGGTGGCCGGGCGGGCCAACAGTCGGGCCGCGAGCTCGGGGCCGACACCTGCGGGGTCGCCGAGCGTCACGGCGATGCGGGGGCGGATGCCTGCGTGGTGTGTCATCGTCCGGAGCTCCGTTCACCGTCGGTGTCGTAGGCGGCGATCGCCGCCACCTTGTCGCCGGAGGGGGATGCCGGGTCGAAGCGGTAGCCCAGCCACTCGTTGACCAGTCGGCGGGCCAGCTCGATCCCGATGACGCGTTGCCCCATGGTGAGCACCTGCGCGTCGTTGCTGAGCACCGCCCGTTCCACCGAGAAGCTGTCGTGCGCGGTCACCGCGCGGATCCCGGGCACCTTGTTGGCGGCGATCGCGACGCCGAGCCCGGTGCCGCAGACCAGCAGGGCCCGGTCGGCATCCCCGGCGGCGACCATCCGCGCCGCGGCGACGGCCACGTGCGGGTAGTCGGTGTGCGATTCGGCGTCGACTCCGACATCCACGACGCTCGCGACGCGGGCATCGCCGAGGAGGTCCGCCTTGAGGCGTTCCTTGTAGTCGAAGCCGGCATCGTCGCTGCCGACGACGATCCGGAGGGTGTCGTTCATCCTGGGTTCCGATCTTGGGGTGGTCATGGCCGGGGGGCCTCCTGCGTCACATCGGCGTCGCTAGCCCGGCGTCGCGCGATCCTCGATCGAACCGTCTGAACTGCCCTGGGGCCGAGCGCCATGACCAGAGCGAACGCGAGCACGCCGATCGCGATGGGACTCTCGAACAGCACCCCGAAGCTGCCCTGCCCGATCGCGGAGGTCTGCACCATCGTCTTCTCGAGCAGCGGGCCGAGCACGATCCCGATCACGAAGGGGGCGAGTGGCAGGCTCAGTTCCTTGAACGCGAAGCCGACGAGCCCGAAGACGAGCACCAGCCACACGCTGAACATGTTGTTGCTGATGGCGAACGCCCCGACGAAGCTCGTCAGAAGGATGAGCGGATAGAGGTAGCCGTAGGGGATACGGAGCATCTGCGCGAACACCGGGGCGAGTGGCAGGTTGAGCACGAGCAGCAGCACGTTGCCGATGAAGAACGACACCAGAAGGCCCCACACGAGCGCGGGCTGGGTGTCGAAGAGCAGCGGGCCGGGCTGAAGACCGTAGATGGTGAAGGCGCCCAGCAGCACGGCCGTCGTTGCGCCACCGGGGATGCCGAGGGCGAGAGTCGGGATGAAGTTGGCGTTCGCCGCCGCATTGTTCGCACTCTCGGGCGAGGCGACGCCTTCGATCATGCCGGTGCCGAACTGCTTGCCGCGGGGCGAGACGCGCTTCTCGATGCCGTAGGCGAGGAACGACGCGAGCGTCGAACCGGCACCCGGGAGGATTCCGAGCAGGAATCCGATGCCGCTGCCGCGGAGGATCGGCGCTGCGCTGCGCTTGAGCTCCGACTTCGTCAGGAGTAGGTCTTTGAACCGCGCCCGGATCGGCGCCGCGGCGCCCACCCGGATCTGGTGGAGCACCTCGCCGACCGCGAACAGCCCGATCATGACTTCGACGAAGGGGATGCCGCCGAGGAGGTTGACGTTGCTGAAGGTGAATCGCGCATCGCTGAACCCGGTTGCCACTCCGACCGTCGAGATCAGGATGCCGAGGGCCGCCATCATGAGACCGCGCACGAACGAGCCGCCGCCGAAGGTGATGACGATCACGACTCCGAGAATCATGATCGCGAGATTCTCGACCGGGCCGAACTGGATCGCGATGTCGGCGAAGGCCGGCGCGAACAGCATCAGCAGGAACAGCGAGATGAGGGCCGCGACGAATGACCCGATCGCGCTGATGGACAGCGCAGCTCCCGCGCGGCCGTTCCGCGCCATCCGGTAGCCGTCGAGGGTGGTGATGACACTGGACGCTTCACCGGGAGTCGAGATCAGCACCGACGTGATCGTGCCGCCGTATTGGGCGCCGTAGTAGATCCCGGCGAGCATGATGAGCGCCGTGACGGGCTC
>CAZCEE010000276.1:0-3719 GCA_964497165.1 uncultured Schumannella sp.
GTCCGCTCCAGGGACGAGCCTGTACCTGCGCCCGTTCATGTTCGCGAAGGAGGCATTCCTCGGGGTGCGCCCGGCCGCGAAGGTCAACTACTACCTCATCGCAAGCCCGGCCGGAGCATACTTCCACGGCGGGGTGGCCCCCGTCGCGATCTGGCTGTCGACCGAATACGCCCGCGCGGGCAAGGGCGGCACGGGGGCTGCGAAGACGGGCGGCAACTACGCGTCGAGCCTCGTCGCGCAGGCGGAAGCCTACGAGCACGGATGTGCGCAGGTGTTGTTCCTCGACGGTTCCGGCACCTACCTCGAAGAGCTCGGCGGCATGAACGTGGTGCTCGTCACGAGCGACGGCCGGCTGATCACACCCGAGAGCGACAGCATCCTCGAAGGCATCACCCTCGACTCGGTGCTACAGCTCGGTCGCGACCGTGGGCTGAAAACCGAACAGCGTCAGGTGACGCTGCAGGAGTGGGTCGACGGCGTCGCGGCGGGCGAAATCGTCGAGGCGTTCGCCTGCGGAACGGCGGCGGTCATCACCCCGATCTCGGAACTGAAGGGTGAGAAGGTCTCCATCGTCATGCCTGAGCCCTCGGGCGAACGGGTGTCGATGTCGTTGCGGCAAGAGCTCACCGACATCCAGTACGGCCGCGTTCCCGACCGCCACGGCTGGCTGCACCGGCTCGACGCCTGATCGGTTCAGCGTTCGGCGTAGTGCGCGGCTCAGCGGCCGGCGGCGTAGTGCGCGGCGACCTGTGTGGCGCTGAGGTCTGTCGGATAGACGGCCGCGTTGTCGATGCTCGAGGCGAGGGTCGCGTCGGTGACCCCCGCCATCCCGGTCGTCGTGTCACCGCCGACCCGCCAGAACCCGTCCGAGCCGTACGGGTTGTAGTGGTAGCCGGTCGTGTACGACCCGTTCGAGTCCTGAAGGACGCCGTCGACGTAGAGCTGCATCCCGTTCGAGGAGAGCGTCGCGACGGCGTGATGCCAGGTGCCGTCGTTGTACGAACCGGGTGCGCTGATCGATCGCACGCTGTTGTTCTGGCGGATGCTGAAGCGCAACACGCCGTTGCTCCTCATCCAGATGCGCCGATCGGCGACGGCGGAGGTGCCGGTGGCGCTCTCCCCGAACCCGATCAGCTGACCCCCGCGGTTCGAGGTCGTGCGGAACCAGATCTCGATGCTGAAGGTGTTCGGCGGCGCGATCGCGGCTCCGGGCAGGGTGATGCCGCTCGTGACCGTGCCACCGAGCGCGAGCGACGGGTTGTTGCCCGCGCAGTCGCCGGCTTCACGGGTCGCTCCCGCGAGGATCGTGCCGACGCGGTCGTTGCCTGACGCGTCGGTGGCGGCGGACCCTGCCCCCTCGTTCACCCCGTAGAGCACGTACGGCCCGTCGAGCGGCGTCTCGACCAGGCAGCCGAAGGTGGCGCCGACTGCGAGGGTGTTCGCCGAGTTCGGGCTCTGGGTGGTGTACGCCGCGTAGGCGGTGCCGCCCGATCCGACGACGGCGACGACGGTGACCGCGGCGATCACCGAAAGCGCCGATGGGACGATGGCACCCGCGCCGATGGTCCCCTGCTCGCGGTGGGCTCCGCGGCGGCCGAGGGCGACGACACCGACTCCGACGGTCAGGATGACGGCGCCCAGGATGAGCTCCCACCTGCCCTCGCGGGCCCAGACGAAGGGCAGCCCGAGCGCCGGGGCGCGCAGGACGGCGATGCCGTGGACGTCGTTCGGCGCGACCGGCGTGGAGTCGGCGGCCGCGTTCGCATCACCCCGGGTGATCAGCAGGCCGTCTGAGGTGGGGGCGACGAGGCGGTGCAGACGAAGTTGGCCGGGATGATCCGGGTCGTCGAACAGGAGCACGCGTCCGGGTGAGGCGGCCGGGTCAGCGACAGGCATCGCGACGACGATGTCGCCGGCGCGAACGGACGGTGCCATCGAGTCGCTCATGACGGTGGTGGTCTTCCACCCCCAGATCGTCGGGATGGCCGACCAGAACAGGCAACTCGCGGCCGCGAGCAGGAGGACGCGCGCCAACGTCGTGATGACAAGCCTGACGTGCACTCTGCACCTCCTCGGGTAGGCGTGCTGCGGCGGCGGGGGCTGCTGCGGGGATGCAGCGGGGGATGACGGGGGTAGGCGGGTTCACGCGAACGGGATCCGTCCGGCACCCCCGAATCGGGTGCCGGACGGCGCGCCGCTTTAGCTGTTCTGCGCCTCCCAGGTGAATCCGAGCGCAGCGGTTCCGCCCTGGGTGGTGTTCGGTGCTCCGGCGTCGACGGTGTAGACGAACTGGAACACCCGGGTCTCGGAGGCGGAGCCCGTGGGGTCCCAAGTGCCGAGTCCGGTGGCGTAGTTCGTCGCCGTGGTGCCGAAGTTTGCGAGCGAGCCGGTGTAGACCGACGACCCCGAGACGAGCGGGGTGAACCCGGCGCAGCCGCCGGCGAAGGTGCCACCGGTGCCTTGGGTGATCGTCAGTGTGATGTGGCTGCTGAGTGCGTTGGTCGTCGCGGCGCCGGTGCCGTAGAGGCGAACGACGGATGCGAGCGATCCGGTCGAGGTGACCGCGATGCATCGGGTGTCGGTCGACCCCGGCGCCAGGTTGGTCGCGGTGAAGAGCGCAGTGGCCGAGTCGTCGTCGGATAGCGCGACGGTGCCGGTGGCCCAGTTGTTGGTCGGCGTGGCCGTGGTGGCCGAGAACGCGGCGTAGGACGCGGTGCCGATTGTGGCGCCGCTGAGCAGGATCGCGACGGGCAGGGCGAGCCAGTTCGCAATGCGGCCGGCACGTCGTCGGCGGGCGGTGATCGTCATCTGAATACTCCTCGGGTTAGTTCGATGATCGAAGTAGCAAGTTCGATCATCAAACTAAGTGCGCGAGCGATTCAGCAAATCCCCCAAGGTGGGTCGCCCTCATCCAGGGGGAGACCTGGGGGTACACTTCCGGGTGGAAGCGCACGCCAAGGGGGTGGTCCGCGATGTTCCGTGATGTTGCCGACGTCAGCAGCTCGATGGGGATCGAGCTGAGCGATGTCATGATCGCGCTCACTCGACTTCGTCGGGAAAACGACTTGCTCATTGGCGTGATTGCACGCGATCACGGTCTTCATCCGCCCGACTTCCGAGCTGTGGCTTTCGTGCGTGCGACACCGGACGCCACCCCCCGTGACCTCGCCGAGTACTTGGCTCATTCGATGAGCGCGACGACCACCACGATCGACCGCTTGGTGGCCGCGGGGTACGTGCTGCGCACCCCGAACCCGCAGGATGGCCGCAGCGTGCACCTCGCAGTCACCCCAGCGGGCGCCGCAGCGGTGGACGAGGCGATCGGGGTGTACAACGCGGCGTTCGAGGTTTCGATCCCTGTGGATCGCCGCGCCGAGGTCGCCGCGGCCTTCTCCCAGGTCGCCGACGCGTTTGCTGCCGTCGCCGAAGCGCGCAGGGAGCCCACTCGCGTGAGCGCTCGACAGGCGTTCATCGGCTGAGACGCGTCTCGCGGCCGCGGCCTTCACCGGGGGTACTTCTCGGTCACGCTCTTGACGATATCGAGTGGGGCCAGCGCTTCGGGAGTGGGCAGACTGGTGCGTTTCACGTTTGGAGCCGTTGTTGGGCCGTGACTCGCGCCGCGACTCGGGATTTGGGTGGCATCGGGATGGGTTGTTGTTCGGGATCGACGGAGCGGGGTGGGATGGCGATGAATCCGTGGACGGGGTCGCGTTCGATGT
>CAZCEE010000277.1:0-3717 GCA_964497165.1 uncultured Schumannella sp.
ACCTGCCGGGCGCCGACGACGACCAACGGCTCGAAGCCTTCGACGTCGATCTTGATGAAGGCGACGCGCGCGAGGCCCTCCCGTTCGACCCAGGCGTCGACGGTGTCGATGTCGGTGCGGATGCGGTGGATGCGACCGGCGGCTGGGGTGCCGACGGGACGGAGGTGACCGTGGCCGAAGATGGGGAAGGGTCCGCGGATCGGTACGACGATCTCGCCTTCGCCGGCCTGCGGTCCCATGGCGACGCGGCGCAGTCTTCCCCGCGCGGTGCCGACGAGGATGCGCAGGAACCGCACCATGTGGAAGTTGCGCGGCTGCGGGTCGACCGAGTCGATCCGTCCGGTCGGGCCGATGAGGTAGGTCAACGGGACGGTGTACATGCCGAGGCCCGCACCGATGTCGAGAACGGTGTCGCCGGGTTTCACCACCTGGACGAGGCCTTTGATCTCCGGCTCGGCCCAGTCGATGCGTCCGGCGGCGATGTAGAGCGCATGCCCGACGCGTGAGCGCCAGCCTCCGAGCCGTGCCTGGACGGGGGTGGTGGCCGTCTGGGCGGCGGCTTCGGTCACGGGTACCTCGATCAGGGCGGGGGGCGCGGGTCGCGACAACTCTAATGCCGATGGGGATGACGCCAGCGCGCAATAGAAACGGGGCCGGTCTCTTTACGAGATCCGGCCCCGTCCAATAATCGAGTCAGGGCGACAACCCGAATATCGCCCTGACTCGCCCCCACATGATCGGCATGCTTACCCTTGACGCCGACCCATGGCGGTGAATCTCGATGAGATGCACCTTCAACAGCAAAGCTACCTGTGGAGTCGAAGGTCACCAAGTCATCATTTTGGGGGACAAGCGGTGTCCGATCAGCAGGCGATCAGGGGGCAATTCGGTGCATCCCGACGTACAACTGGGGGACAAAGCGGTGGTGTTCGACCGTCGAGCTTCGCGGATTTGACGAAATCGTGTGCCGCGACAACGAATTCCGTCGTGAAAGCGGTCAGACCGGGAAGTTGCGCCACGTCCCGTGCGGCAGAGGCGTGCGCACGGCGCGTTGGCTGACCTGCCAGGCGCTGCGGCCGGTCTCGTTGCTCCGCCGACTCGCGCCCGCCAGGTCGTCGAGCGCTCCGGTGAGCACGGCGGTGACCGCGGCGATCTCTTCGGTCGTCGCCTTCCCGCCGAGGATGCGGATCTCGGGGACGGTCACAGGGGAATGTTCCCGTGCTTCTTGGGCGGTTGCGAGGCACGCTTAGTGCGCAGCGCTCGGAGGGCTTTGACGATCGCGACCCGGGTCGCGGCCGGCTCGATGATCCCGTCGAGTTCGCCGCGCTCGGCGGCGAGGAACGGCGATGCGACGTTGTAGGTGTATTCGTTGGCGAGGCGGGTGCGCACGGCGGCGACATCCTCACCTGCCTCTTCGGCCTTCTTCAGGTCGCCGCGGTAGAGGATGTTCACGGCACCCTGCCCGCCCATGACCGCGATCTCGGCGGTCGGCCAGGCGAAGTTGAGGTCGGCGCCGAGCTGCTTGCTGCCCATGACGATGTAGGCGCCACCGTAGGCCTTGCGGGTGATGACGGTGACGAGTGGCACGGTGGCTTCCGCGTAGGCGTACAGCAGTTTCGCGCCGCGCCGGATGACGCCCGTCCATTCCTGGTCGGTACCGGGGAGGTAGCCGGGCACGTCGACGAGCGTGAGGATCGGGATCGAGAAGGCGTCACAGAATCGCACGAACCGGGCGGCTTTCTCGCCCGCGTCGATGTTGAGGGTGCCGGCCATCGCGCTCGGCTGGTTGGCGATGATGCCGACGCTTCGGCCTTCGAAGCGTCCGAAGCCGATGAGGATGTTGGGCGCGAAGAGCGGCTGCACCTCGAGGTAGTCGTTGTTGTCGACGAGCAGCTCGATGATCGATCGCATGTCGTACGGCTGGTTGGGCGAGTCGGGGATGATCGTGTTGAGCTTGCGGTCTTCGTCGGTGACCTCGAGTTCGATCTCCGACTCGTAGACCGGTGCCTCGACGAGGTTGTTGTCGGGCAGGAACGAGATGAGCGCCCGGGCGTAGTCGAGGGCGTCGTCCTCGTCCTCGGCGAGGTAGTGCGAGACGCCGGTGCGCTGGTTGTGCGTGCGGGCGCCGCCCAGTTCATCCATTCCCACGTCTTCCCCGGTGACCGTCTTGATCACGTCGGGGCCGGTGACGAACATCTGCGAGGTCTTGTCGACCATGATCACGAAGTCGGTGAGCGCCGGTCCGTAGACAGCGCCGCCCGCGGCGGGGCCCATGATGAGCGAGATCTGCGGGATGACACCCGACGACGCGGTGTTGAGCCGGAAGATCTCGCCGTACTTGCCGAGGGCGACGACGCCCTCCTGGATGCGAGCACCGCCGGAGTCGAGCATCCCGATGATCGGCACTCCGGTGCGGAGCGCGAGTTCCATGACCTTGATGATCTTCTCGCCCGCGACCTCGCCCAGCGACCCGCCGAAGATCGTGAAGTCTTGCGAATAGACGGCGACCTGGCGCCCATGGATGGTGCCGGTGCCGGTGACGACCGCGTCGCCGTAGGGGCGGTTCTTCTCCATGCCGAAGGCGGTGGTGCGGTGCCGCACGAATTCATCGAGTTCGACGAACGAGCCCTGATCGAGCAACTGTTCGATCCGCTCCCGTGCGGTCTTCTTGCCCTTCGCGTGCTGCTTCTCGATCGCGGCGGCCCCGCTGGCGGTGACGGCCTCGTGGTAGCGGATCTTGAGGTCTGCGAGCTTCCCGGCGGTCGTCGACATGTCGGGCGCGGGGGTGGAGGCGGCGTCGGTCACGGCCCTCAGCCTACCGAGCGTTCACCGGCCTCCCTTGGCGGGAACCTCCAACGGTTCAACGTGCTGTTGGAGCCTGACGTCAGCCTCGGTCGGTGCCGAAGACGTGCCGGGTGAGGGCTTGGACGTCCCTGTCGAGTCCGTCGACTTTCGCCTCCAGTCGGTCGAGCCGACCTTCGATCGCCCCGAAGCGTACGTCGATGACGTCGCGGAGGCCATCGATCGACGTGCGCAATGCGCGATTGAAGCTAATCGTCTGCCAGGTCAGCATCCCGAAGATCGCCGTCGCGAACACGCCGATGAGCACCCAGACCTGCGGCTCGGTCACGTCGATCACCCTCCCATTGTCGCCTGATCGTACGGGTGACGCTACGTCGACGTATCGGGCGGATTGGCGAGTGTCTCGAAAGCCGTGGAGAACCGGATGCCAACTCGACCGGGGAGGACCCGTAACGCGCGGTTCACCCTCCCGTCATGTGAGTGATGGATGCCGTCAACCGTCCGGAGGGACCGTGGACGGGTATCCGCCTTCAGCAAGCGGGGGGATGAGGCGAAACGTGATTCCGGAATACCCGGTGGTCTGGGTGGAGTCGCCACTGCAGTTCGTCTCGGCCGCCGAGCTCGCCGCTGAACGCGGAGTGCGGATGCGCGTCGTCTTCCGGCTCGGCCTGCAGATGCCGGAAACGGCCGCCGAGTTGCTCGCCCGTGGCGCGGACTTCGCCTCCTGCACCCCGTACGTCGGCATCCCGTGGAGCGAGCTCGCGCGCGCGTCGGAGTGGATCGTCGGGGACGGGTTGTCGGGGCAGTTCCGTCTCGCCGCTGCCGTGCTGCGGCCGAGAGCCGTCACCCTGCTCGACGACGGCACGATGAGCCTGCGTCTCGCCGCCGCCCTTGCCGGACAGTGCGCGTTCGAGC